>JBKJTQ010000147.1:0-4934 GCA_046589895.1 Sphingomicrobium sp. | reverse complement strand
GGCAGGTCGTCGCGCTCCCGCTGCGCCACGTGATCCGCGTCCTGCGCGTCACCGCCCTCCCATTACGGCGCGGCCCGCCCGCCGAAGCACGCTGCCACTATGAGGAACTGCCCGGGGCATCGCGCGATTGACGCCGCTCCACCGCATGGCTTAGCGAGGGGCAACCAAGGGAGCATCACCTGCCATGACCTACGTCGTCACCGATGCCTGTATCAAATGCAAATATATGGATTGCGTCGAAGTGTGCCCGGTCGACTGCTTCTATGAAGGCGACAATATGCTCGTCATCAACCCCAATGAATGCATCGATTGCGGGGTGTGCGAGCCCGAATGCCCGGCTGAGGCGATCCTTCCCGATACCGAAAACGGCCAGGAAAAATGGCTCGAGCTCAACGCCAATTTCTCCAACTCATGGCCTAACATCACACGCAAGAAGGACAGCCCCGCCGACGCCGACGAGCATAAGGGCGAGGAAGGCAAATATGACAAATATTTCTCCCCCGATCCGGGCGAGGGCGACTGAGCGCGTGGCGCCATTGCCACAGCCGTGGCAATCGGCGGCAAGCGATGGAACCGCAGGCGAAACAATGCGCTGATCAGCGCGAAGGTCGCGCACGCAACGCGGGCCAACAGGGAAACGACCGATGAAGCACCTCCTCCTCGCCGCGGCACTGACCGTTTTTGCCACCCCCGCACTGGCGCAGTCGAGCGACGCCGCGCTTCCCGACCCCAACGACCGGAGCGACACCTTCACGATCGGGGCGGGCGCTGCGTTCGTCCCCGATTATGAAGGGTCGGACGATTATCGCATCATCCCCGCCGCCGCGGCGCGCGGGCGGGTCGGCGGGATCGCCTTCTTCACCCGCGCAACCTATCTTTACGTCGATTTCATCCCGCGCGGGGCGGGCAAGCTCGAGTTTGACGCGGGGCCGATCGTCGGGGTGCGCTTCAACCGCACCGGCAAGATCAAGGACGATTTCGTCGACCGCCTGCCCGAGCGCAACAAGGCGATCGAGATCGGCGGCTTCGTCGGGGTCACCGCGCACGGCCTGACCAACCCCTATGACGCGCTCAGCGTCCGGCTTGACGTCGTCAAGGACATCGCCAACGGTCATGAGTCGTCCGTCATCTCGCCGACGATCGACTTCGGCACACCCTTGTCGCGCACCCTCTACGTCGGCGTCAGCCTCAGCGCCGATTGGGTCGGTGGCGGTTATGCCGACACATATTATTCAATCACCCCCGCCGACGCGCTCGCCAGTGGGCTGCGCAGTTTTGATGCCGATGGCGGATATAAGGGCTGGAAAGTCGGGCTCCTCGCCAACCAGTCGCTAACCGGCGACTTGACCGGCGGCCTGTCGCTGTTCGGCACCGCTAGCTATGGCCGCCTGGCGGGCGATTTCAGGCGCTCGCCGATCGTTGCCGACCGCGGCAGCGCGAGCCAGTGGCTCGGTGCGATCGGGCTCGGCTACACTTTTTAGAGTCTTGGTCAGGCGGCACCGGCCGCTTCCACGTTAGTGGAATAGAAACTGGCGTCATTTCCAATTCATCTTCGCCGCAGTAGCAGGGCGAAGTTTTTCAGGAGATTGCTTGTGTTTCGACCGACCCTTTTTGCAATCGCTTTGCTCGCCGCGGCGCCTGTGCTGGCGCAGGCGACCACGGCGACCACTGAGACGACGATAAAGCGCGCCAAGATCGTCGCCAATGCCGAAGTCGAATTCGCCAAGGTCGACGGCAACAAGGACGGCCAGATGAGCCGCGCCGAGATCGAGTCCTTCCAGCGCATCACGCTGACGACGCGGATCAACACGCGCAACAAGGCCGTGTTCACCGCGCTCGATGCCGACAAGAATGGTCAGCTCAGCGCTGCCGAATTCGCCAAGATCAACGGCGATCCGCCCAAGCCCGATGCGAGCGAGGTGCTCAAGATCGACACCAATAAGGATGACCAGATCAGCCTTGCCGAACATCGCAATGCGACGCTGGCGACCTTCGATCGGGTCGATAGCAACAAGGACGGCATCCTCACCGCCGCCGAAGTGAAAGCGATGACCGCAGCGCCTAAGAAATAGAGTTAGCAGCGGTCGAGCGCGGTGATGATCGCGTCCGCCGCCTCGGCCGCGCTCATCGTCGTGGTGTCGATCACCAGGTCGGGGGCAAGCGGCGGCTCATAGGGGCTGTCGATTCCGGTGAAATTGGCAAGGCTCCCGCTGCGCGCCTTGGCGTAGAGCCCCTTGGTGTCGCGCTGCTCGGCCTCGGCGAGCGGGGTGTCGATAAAGATCTCGAAAAACTCGCCCTCCGCTATCATCCCGCGCACCATGTCGCGTTCGGCGCGGAACGGCGAGATGAAGGCGGTCAGCACGATCAGCCCGGCATCGGCCATCAGCCGCGCGACCTCGCCGACGCGGCGAATATTCTCGATCCGGTCGCTTTCGGTAAAGCCGAGATCCTTGTTGAGCCCGTGGCGGACATTGTCGCCGTCGAGCAAGAAGGTGTGCCGCCCCCGCGCCGCTAACCGTTTCTCGACGAGGTTGGCTATGGTTGACTTGCCCGCGCCCGACAGACCAGTGAACCACAGCACCGCGGGACGCTGCCCTTTCAATTGCGCATGGGTTTCGCGGCTCACGTCAAGCGGCTGGCGGTGGATGTTCGAGGCGCGGCGCAGTGCGAAGTGAATCATCCCCGCGGCGGCGGTGGCGTTGGTCGCTTTGTCGATCAGGATGAACCCGCCGAGCGCGCGGTTGGGCGCCGCTCCGGGGTTAGCATAGGGCTCAAACACCAGATCGCGGTCGACCAGCATCTCGGCGACTCCGATTGCATTGAGTTCGAGGTTGGGCGCGGCCAGATGTTCAAGCGTGTTGACGTTGATCTGATATTTGGGGTGCTGGATCGTCGCGGTCGCGGACTGCGTGCCAAGCTTGATCCAATAGCCGCGCCCCGCGACCAACGGCGCTTCGTCCATCCACACCAATGTCACTTCAAACTGGTCGGCGGCCTGCGGCGGGTCGGCGGCGTCCGCGATCACGTCCCCGCGGGAGCAATCCACTTCCTCGTGAAACGTCAGCGTCACCGATTGCCCCGCCACCGCTTGATCGAGGTCGCCGTTTGCGGTGACGATCCGCGCAATGGTCGCGCCGCGCCCCGAGGGCAGGATGCGCACCGCATCGCCCGGCCGGACCGATCCCGCCGATATCTGCCCGGCAAAACCTCGAAAGTCGTGATTGGGGCGATTGACCCATTGCACCGGCACGCGCAGCGCGCCGCTGTCGCCTGACGCATCGATCGCCACCGCGTCGAGCCACTCGATCAAATTTGGCCCATTATACCAGTTCATCGCGTCGCTGCGGCGCGCGACACTGTCCCCCGTCAGCCCCGACAGCGGGATCGCGTCCCAATGCTCGACCCCGGTCGCTTCGGCAACGCTTCGATAGTCGGCGACGATCGCGTCGAACACATCGCCGTCATAATCGACCAAGTCCATTTTGTTGACCGCGAGCAGCACATGCCGGATCCCGACCAATTGCGCGAGGTAGCTGTGGCGGCGCGTCTGCGTCAGCAACCCCTTGCGCGCGTCGACCAACAGCAATGCTGCGTCGGCGGTCGAAGCGCCGGTGACCATATTGCGGGTATATTGTTCGTGGCCCGGCGTGTCGGCGACGATATATTTGCGCGTTTCGGTGGCGAAAAAGCGATAGGCGACGTCGATCGTAATCCCTTGCTCGCGCTCGGCGGCAAGCCCATCGACGAGCAAGGCGAAATCGATTGCCTGCCCCTGCGTCCCCACGCGCATGCTGTCGGCTTCAAGGCTCGCCAACTGATCATCGAATATCTGCCGAGTGTCGTAAAGCAAGCGTCCGATAAGGGTCGACTTGCCATCATCCACAGACCCGCACGTGATGAAGCGCAGCAATTTTTTGTCACGGTGGCGCGCGAGGTAGGCCGAGATGTCCGACGCGATCAGGGGATCGGCGGTGAACGTCACATGCCCCTCCCGCAGGCGGGAGGGGAGATTTTCCGGGCCATCAGAAGTAGCCCTCCTGTTTTTTCTTTTCCATCGATCCGTCGCCATTGTCACGATCGATCACCCGCCCCTGGCGTTCGGATGTCGTCGCGAGCAGCATTTCCTGGACCACTTTCTCGATCGTATCCGCCTCGCTTTGGACCGCCCCTGACAGCGGATAGCAGCCAAGCGTCCGGAACCGCACCGATCGCATCACCGGCACTTCTCCGGGCGCCAAGCGGAAGCGATCATCGTCGACCATCAGAATCAACCCGTCACGCTCCACCGTCGGGCGCGACGCGGCGAGGTAGAGCGGGACGATCTCGATCTGCTCGGCCATGATATATTGCCAGATGTCGAGCTCGGTCCAGTTCGACAGCGGGAACACCCGCATCGATTCCCCCGGCGCCTTGCGCACATTGTACAGCGACCATAGTTCGGGCCGCTGGCGCTTGGGGTCCCAGCCGTGGGCGGCCGACCGGAACGAGAAAATGCGTTCCTTGGCGCGGCTTTTCTCCTCGTCGCGCCGCGCGCCGCCGAACGCTACGTCAAAGCCATATTTGTCGAGCGCCTGCTTCAGGCCCTCGGTCTTCCACAAATCGGTATGGAGCGCGCCATGATCGAACGGATTGATGCCGCGCGCCTCGGCGTCGGGATTGCGATGGACTATCAACTCCATCCCGGCGTCGGCCGCCATGCGGTCGCGCATTTCATACATCGCGGCGAATTTCCACGTCGTATCGACATGGAGCAGCGGGAATGGCGGTGGTGCCGGGTAAAACGCTTTGCGCGCGAGGTGGAGCATCACCGCGCTGTCCTTGCCGACCGAATAGAGCATCACCGGACGCTCGGCGTCGGCCATCGTCTCGCGCAGGATGAAGATGCTCTCGGCTTCGAGCCGTTCGAGATGGGTCAGCGGGTGCGTCATTGCAGG
>JBKJTQ010000086.1:0-7575 GCA_046589895.1 Sphingomicrobium sp. | reverse complement strand
ACCACCGGCCGCGCGCCCGGGCTCGCGGTCGTCCTCGTCGGTGAAGACCCGGCCTCCGCCGTCTATGTTCGCGCCAAGGGCAAAGCGACGCGCGAAGCGGGGATGGCGAGCTTTGAGCACAAGCTGTCCGCCGACGTGCCCGAGGCCGAACTTCTGGACCTCGTCGACCGGCTCAACGCCGACCCCGCGGTCGACGGGATCCTCGTCCAGCTTCCACTCCCGCCGCACATCGAGGCCACCAAGGTCATCACCCGCATCGACCCCGACAAGGACGTCGATGGTTTCCACCCGGTCAACGCCGGACGGCTAGCGATCGGGCTCGACGGCTTCGTCCCGTGCACCCCATTGGGCTGTCTCAAGCTGCTCCGCGCCGAGCTCGGCGATCTTACCGGCAAGTCGGCGGTGGTGATCGGTCGCTCGAACATCGTCGGCAAGCCGATGGCCCTGCTCCTGCTCGGTGACAGCTGCACCGTGACCATCGCTCACAGCCGCACCGCCGACCTACCCGCCATCGTGCGTAGGGCCGACATCGTCATCGCCGCGGTCGGGCGGCCGAACATGGTCAAGGGCGACTGGATCAAGCCCGGCGCCACGGTGATCGATGTCGGGATCAACCGCACCGAAGCGGGGCTGGTCGGCGACGTCGACTTCGCCTCGGCGAGCGAAGTCGCGGGCGCGATCACCCCGGTCCCCGGCGGGGTCGGGCCGATGACCATCGCCTGCCTGATCCGCAACACCTTCGTCTCCGCCGCGCGGCGTGAAGGTTTTGCCTATGAAACGTCATTGTGATCGAGCTGTTCACCTCGGCGTTCGTCACCTTGCTGGTCATCATCGACCCGCCCGGCTGCGCGCCAATCTTTGCATCGCTGACGCGCGGCGGCGATGCCAACCACCGGCGCAAGATGGCGGTGCGATCATCGATCGTCGCGTGGTGCATCCTGATTTTCTTCGCCTTCCTCGGCCAGCCGATGCTGGGCGCGCTCGGGATCGGCCTCGCCAGTTTCCGCATCGCGGGCGGGATAATGCTGTTCATCATCGCGCTTGAGATGGTATTCGAAAAGCGCACTGAGCGCCGCGAGGAGCGCGCCAAGGAAATTGAGGGCACCCCCGAAGCCGACGATATTTCGGTCTTCCCGATGGCCATACCGATGATCGCCGGGCCGGGCTCGATCGCTTCAATCATGCTGCTCGCCGGACGCGCCGACGGCGCCGCCGAATGGGCTATCGTGCTTGGCGCGATGACGCTGGTGATCCTGCTGACCCTGCTCGCGCTGCTGACGGCGGGGCCGCTGATGAAGCTGATTGGCGCCAAGCTCGAGGCGATGATCACCCGAATCCTGGGCGTGATCCTCGCTGCGCTCGCCGCGCAGTTCGTGATCGACGGCTTGAAGCAGAGTTTTCCGTCTTTGTAAGAAGTGCGCACCAGCCCGCACCCCCACCCGGCCTCCCATGCAGAATATCCTAGATGGGAGGCCGGGTGGGGGCGCGGGCTGGTGCGGACTGCCGCCACAAAACGCGCTTAACGAACCACCTGCCACATCAGCAACGCAGACTTGGGACCCAAGTCGATCGGAGTGAGCCAGCCGGGGACGCGTCCCTTCACCAACTCCATGTAGAACCCCTTCGGAGTTTCCGAGCTGAAGATCGTCGCGGTCGACATGTTGGGGCAGACGAGCAGATAATCGCTGCGATAATCCCCCGCGATGATCCGCCGCGCCTGCGCCTCGTCGCCGCGAAACGCGTTCATCACGTCGGCGATTGCCCGGTCGTTGCGGTGATAAGGACCGGCGATCGCGTCATGCCTGGTGACTGAAATAATCCGCGGCCCCAGATCGACGAAGGTAAAGACGAGTCCTTTCGGTTGGCGCGCGACCGGCGCGAGCGCGCGCAGGCTCGGGCAGGTGCGATTGGCGAGATCCACCTTCTTCTGCGCCACGGTCTTGGGCTTGCCGGGCAATTGCCCCACGATCAGCGGCGCCAAGGCGCCAAGCCCGACCACCACCGCGAGCACGGTGCCGGGAACGCGTATTAGCGCGCTGCTCGAATGGAAGGCGAGCGGGGCGAGGATGAACGCCACCGCGACCGCGCCGGGGACCGCCATCATCTGCGCCGCGGGCCCGGTGCGCGTTTGCCAGAACAGCAGAACCAGCGCGGTCAAGGCCGGGACCGCGACCGCGACGACCCGCCGCAACAGGTTTCGATCGCCCCGCGCGCGCCACCCCACGAGTCCATAGCCAAACAGCCCGGCGATCGGTAGCGACAGCATCAGCGCGACGGTCTCGGCGCCATGGCGATAGATTGGACGCGCCTCGCGCACATGGCTGAGCCACAAGCGCGTCGCTTCGGGACTGACCCCCTCAAGTCGGGTGAGGCATTGCGGCGAAGCGAGTGCGTGGAAAGCGATCACCAGCGCGCCCGCACCTGCGGCGAGCACGAGCCGCAGCGTCCAGCGCTCGACCCGCCGCATCGCTAGCGCGACCATCAGTGCCCCCGCGGCCAGCGCATCGCCAAGCCACACCGGCGACAGCGCATCGCACACCGGGACCCGATTGGCAGTCGAGCCGAAGATCAGGAACGCCAAGGCGGTGCCGCCCGACAGGCTCACCGCATAAGCGGCCAGCCGCGTCCGCTCGTCACGGTCGACGACCCAGAACAAGACGTGCGCGGCGCCCATCAGCGCGAGGTAGATCAAAAGCTCGAGTCCGATGGCGAGCGATCCCGCACTTGCCAGTCCGGTGACGATTCCGCCGCGGCGGCGGTCGGGATCGGCCAGCCCGGCGAGCCCCAGCGCGAGCAAGGCGAGTTGCCAGCCATGGTGATCGATGCGCAACGGTTGGAACATCCCGGTGGTCGACACTGCAAAGAACATCGTGGCGAGAGCCAGCGGCACTGCGCGCGGATCGACCAGCCGCCGGGTGGTGAGCGCCAGCCCGAACAGCATCGGCAGGAACGGGAGCAGCGGCGCGATGGCGGCTGCCCAACGCTCGGCATCGGCCACGCCGAGCAACGGGCGAAGCGCGAGCATCAACCCCGCCAGCGGCAGGTCGACCAGCCTCGACCAATGGATATCGGCGCCGCCATGCGCGGGATCGAGCCGGTGCTGGACCAGATCATACCAGCCCTGCCCGCCAAGCAAGGCGCGGACCTGTGCCATGCGAAGGTTATCGTCGGTGTCGCCGAGCGCGAAGCCGCGCACCTGGCCCCATTTGCTGAACAACGCAAAGCCCGCGTAGCCGATCCAGAACAGCAGCACGATCAGCTTCCAGTGGCGCACGCTCCACCCGTTCAACCGTTCGACCACTCAGCCCGCCCCTTGCAAAAACCTCGTCTCGCTCTAACGGCGTGGACGTTAAGAAGAAATGGTCCATTTGACGCACAACCGGCTCAATCACGAGCGCCGCGCGGTCGCCGTGCAAATGATTCGTTATGCCATTGCCGGCGGGCTGATCACGCTGGCTGTCGCCGGCAGCTATTGGGCGATCGCCGAATTACTTCGCGTCGACCCGATGCTGTCGCTTGCGATCGTCTTTCTGTTCTTTTCGGGAGTGAGCTACCTCGTCCACGGCGCTTTCACCTTCAAGGGCCATGGGACGCGCGACCGACACCAGTTCCGCGGTCCGCGTTTCCTGGCGATCAACGTCCTCGGCTTTGCCGTCAACCAGGGGTTCGTCTGGTACTTCGTCAAATATCTTGGCGGACCGACCTGGTGGCCGACAATTCCGATGATCCTGTTCACGCCGCTCTTGACCTTCGCGCTCCATCGCCGCTTCGTCTACGCATGAGCGCGGTCGAACTCAGTCTGGTGATCCCGGTCAAGGATGAAGAGGAGGCGATTGCCGTCTTCCTGACCCGCGTCGTCCCAATGCTCGAAGCGCTCGACGATCCTGCGGCGCGCTCGTTCGAACTATTGTTCATCGACGATGGCAGCAGCGATCGCACGCTTGAGGTGATCCGCGAGGCCCATGCGAAGGACGCGCGAGTGCGCGGGCTGTCGCTGTCGCGCAATTTCGGCAAGGAGGCCGCGCTGTCGGCGGGGCTCGATCGCGCATACGGGCTGGCGGTGATCCCGATCGACGTCGATCTGCAAGACCCGCCCGACGCGATCGCGCCGATGCTCGCCAAATGGCGCTCGGGTTACGACGTGGTCTATGGCGTGCGCGACAATCGCGAGACCGACAGCCTGCCCAAGCGGCTCACCGCAGACCTTTACTATCGCGCGCACAATTGGCTGAGCAGCGACAAGATTCCCGAACATGCCGGCGACTTCCGCCTGCTCGACCGCCGCGTGGTCGAAGTGATCAAGTCGATGCCCGAACGCAATCGCTTCATGAAAGGCCTGTTCGCCTGGGCCGGCTTCAAGTCGGCGGCGGTCCTCTATCACCGCGAGGACCGCAAGGTCGGGACGACCAAGTTTAATTATTGGAAGCTGTGGACGCTCGCGGTCGATGGCATCACCTCGGCATCGACCGTCCCGCTACGAGTGTGGAGCTACCTTGGCGGCGCGGTCGCCTTGGGTGCGCTCGGCTATGCAATCTTTATCGTCGTGCGCACGTTGACCTCGGGGATCGAGGTCCCCGGCTATGCCTCGATGATGGTCGCGGTGCTGTTCCTTGGCGGGCTGCAACTGTTCAGCCTCGGCGTGCTTGGCGAATATGTCGGGCGCATCCTCACCGAAGTGAAGCATCGCCCGCTATACGTCGTGCGCGAGACGATCGGGAACGAAGACTGATGGATCGCGCCGTTTTCGATCGCATGGCCAGACTTGACCAGAATCACTGGTGGTTCACCGCGCGGCGGCGCATCCTGTCGAGCGTCATCCGCCGCATCGTCCGCCCCCCCGCCGACGCGCGCATCCTCGAGCTTGGCTGCGGGACGGGGCACAATCTCGACATGCTCGGCGCGTTCGGCCGGGTGGAGGCGAGCGAGCTTGACGACCATGCCCGCGAGCTTGCCGCGGAGCGCCTCGGCCGATCCGTCGAGCAGGCCGCTCTTCCCGATCTTGGCATGTTCCCCGCCGCCAGTTACGACCTCATCGCTTTGCTCGACGTGCTCGAACATGTCGTCGACGACAAAAGCGCGCTCGCCGCTATATTCACCCGGCTCAAGCCCGGCGGCGCATTGCTCGTCACCGTTCCCGCCAACCCGTGGATGTGGAGCGCACACGATGTTGCGCACCACCATCACCGCCGATATCGCAAATCCGAAATCGCCGCGCTCGCGACCGAGGCAGGGTATGACATCGAACTGCTGTCGCCGTTCAACACGATGCTGTTCCCGCTCATCGCGGCGGTGCGCCTGATCAACAAAGTGCGCGGGCAAGACAGCGCCGACGATGCCTTGCCCGCGCGCCCGATCAATGCCGCGCTCGACCGCCTGTTCGGCGCCGAAGCGGCGCTTATCGGCCGATTGCCGTTTCCGTTCGGCGTATCTTTAGTCGCGGCGCTGCGTCGGCCGGAAGCGGCGCGTCGATCCGCTTGAGCAGCAACGACTTCTCCGCGATTCGCACCGGTCGCCATCCCGCGACCCATGCCTTGGGAATCGGCGGCATGTCGATCAGCCACAGATAATCAAATGCATCGCGCGGGATCGCGCGCAGGTTGAGCTCGATCGGCACCGCCTCGCGGCGGCACCCCTCCGACCGCACGACACCCGACGGATCACCCTTATGCCAGCCCGCCTCGGGGTAGGTCGTGGTGAGTAGACTCGATCCGGCGAGTGGCCATTGGTCATTGGCGAAACCTTCGCGGCGGACGATCACCAGCGAGGGGAGATGATCGCTGCGGCGCATTGCCCAGCCCTTGCACGGCGCCCATACCAGCGACACCACCCGCGACCCCATCGGCACCGCGTCGAGCACGCCAAGCTGGTGGCGCTGGTGATGGGCGGCGATCGCAAAGCTGGCGGTGGTGCCCGCGGTGCGCACCAGCAGGAACGCCAGCCCGGCGAGCGCGAGCGTTCGCGCCAGCGGGTAGACCGTCTCGACCTTGAATCGGATCGCGAGCACGAAGATCGCGAGCACGTAGGGCACCAGCCGCATGTCGGCATAGGCCGACCCGAAAATCACGCGCGGCAACAGCAGGAAGCAGGCGAGCAGGGTCAGCCCCGAAAAAGCGAGGTTGCGCGACAACACCAGGTGGCGGTGGAACAAAGCGAACAACGGCAACAGGACAATGATCGCGAGGCTGCCGAGATCAAACAATTCCCACCGGTCGCGAAGCGCGCGCCCGAAATATTCGAGTTTGAAACTCCACAGGAACCAGCCGATCGTCTTGCCCCCGCTCGCCTCGGTCCGCCACAGCACCATCAGCACGAGCGGAAGTGCCATCGCGGCGGCATGGCAGGCCGCGCGCAAACCCGCCTTCCACCAGCTCCAGCCGCGGTCGTGCTGGCGCACCGCTTCGGCCGAAAAGCATAACAGCCCGAGCGTTCCCCAGCCGAAAGTGTGCGCGAAAAAAACGATGAAGCTGATCGGCACGAACAGGATCGCGCGCAGCTTTGACTTGCCCAGTCGCCCGAGCCGCAGCCACAGCCCGAACGCGACCAAGGCGAGCCCCATCGACAAAGCGAAATTAACGAAGCCGAACAGGAACGGATGACCAAACGCCAGCGGAAGCGCGAAGGCGACGGTTGGGGGGAGGCGGTTGTGCACTTCACGTGCCACCCACAGCATCCCCGCCACGGTGAGCGGCGGGATCATCATCACGACCAGTTTCGTCGCCGTCTCGACCCCGATCAATGCGGCGAGCGGGATCGCCAGCACGTCGACCCCGATCAATGCGGCGAGCGGGGTCGCCAGCACGTCGACCCCCAAATTGCCGATCGGCAACCAGCGGAACGCGTACCATTGCGACAGATAGGGGCTCGACGCGCCATCGACGGCAACCTTGAAGCGCCCCATATGGCCGGGCAGATCGACCAGCGGCGGAAACGGCGGATAGAGCAGCGGAACAAACGCAAGCAGGATCATCGCCGCGACAAATGGGCGGCCCTCCCACCACGGGCGCGTACCTGGGGACGGCGGGGCGGCGGGCTGGATCAACCGCGGTGGCGCCGGCCGGGCAGGCGCGAAGCGGGGATCATCGGTCCCGCCGTCCAAGCAAACGAAGCCGAAGCGCATTCAACTTGATGAAGCCCTCGGCATCGCGCTGGTCATAGGCCCCGGCATCATCCTCGAAGGTGACGACCTTTTCGCTATACAGGCTGTTGGGCGACTTGCGGCCGGTGATGTGGACCCCGCCCTTGTAAAGCTTCATCCGCACCACCCCGTCGACCTTGGCCTGGCTCAAATCGATCGCCGCCTGCAGCATCTCGCGCTCGGGGCTGAACCACAGGCCATTATAGACCAGTTCGGCATAACGCGGCATCATCTCGTCCTTGAGGTGCGCCGCGCCGCGGTCGAGCGTGAGCTGTTCGATCGCGCGATGCGCGGCATGGTAAATCGTCCCGCCAGGGGTTTCGTACATGCCGCGACTTTTCATGCCGACGAAGCGATTCTCGACCAGGTCGAGCCGCCCGATCGCGTGGCGCTTGCCGAGGGCGTTGAGCCTAGCCAGCAACGCCGCGGGTGACAGCGTC
>JBKJTQ010000019.1:0-4138 GCA_046589895.1 Sphingomicrobium sp. | reverse complement strand
GCTTGTAACGCGGGTTGGCGAGCGTTGCGCGCAGCAGTTCGGCGGCGTTGGGTTTGGCGAACAGCTTCGTTTCGAAATCGAGCCCGGGTGAGAGATCGTGAAAGGCGTGGGTCGGGCGCGCGAAGCAATAGACGCAGCCATGCTCGCACCCGCGATAGGGGTTGATCGAGCGATCGAAGCCAATGTCGGGCGAACTGTTTCTGGTGAGGATCGTGCGCGGTTTCTCGATCGTTACCGTGGTCCGGCGCGGCGTGATCCCGTCGAGCGATTCGACGCTGTCGAGCCAGTCCCCATCGACCAACCGCTCCTTCAAATTGAACCGGGTAGGGGCCTGATTGCGGGTCGCCCCGCGCGCCTTGGTTGACTCGATCGGCATGGCGTGAGGATGCACCAGGAATAAGAACGAAGCAAGAACAGTTTTCAGCGCGCGAGCTGCGTCGCATTCGTTGGGAAGGCGGGCCAACGATGTTCGGCGAGCGCGCGCAAGGTCGGCTGCGCGGCGCCCGCGAGTCCCTGATAGACCCACATGTTGCGCAGTACCGCAGGGACGTAATAGCGTGTTTCCCAATAGGGAATGCTCTCCATCCACAGCAAGGGATCGCCCTTGTCGTTGGTGTAATTCCAGCGATCGACCGGGACCGGGCCGGCATTATAAGCGGCGATCACCTTGGGAAGCTGGCCGCGGGTGGCGTTCGAGCCGCGGATCAGTTCGATGAACGCCTGGCCGAAATCGAGGTTGGTTTCGGGGCGCTGGAGCAACGATGCGCTAAACGCCTCGCCGCGCGCGCGCGCGGTGTCGCCGGCGGTGCCGGGGCGAACCTGCATCAGTCCGATCGCCCCCGCTGGGCTGACGGCCTCAGCCCGGAAATTGCTTTCCTGGATAACGTGGGCATAGGCCAAAGCGGGATCGATCCGCCATCCGCGCTGGGGCGTCCAGCGTGGCGCGGGATAGCGGTCGGCGGCGGCGACTCGCGTTCCCGGCTGGCCATTGTGGGCGAGCCAAAATTGGGCACCGCCTAGGTTGAGCGAACGCGCGACGGCGATGAGATCCTGCTGGTCCGCGGCCGATCCGATCTTGGCCTGATGACGAAGCATCTGTTCGGCGAGTACGCGCTCGCCGATCGCGACCAATTCGGTCGCGCGGCGGACATTGGGTGCGCGCGACACGGGACGGTTGGGATCATATTTGCGCGGCGCAGGGAGGGTGGTCGCGAGCCCGAGCGTTTCGCGCGCCAGCAGCCCGTAAAAACTTTCCCCCGAACGCGCGGCGGCAAGGAGCAACGGCTGGACGTCGCGCGGGCGGCGCCCGGCCTGCGCCGCGCGTGCCGCCCAATAAGCCGCGCACGCCGCAAATTCGGCGCCGCCGCCGAACCGCATCGCGTCGGTGAATGCGGCCTGGGCAGCGGTAAAATCGCCCATCCGCCACGCCGCGAGCCCGCTGACCCACGCCGCCTGCGCTCCCCACTCGCCGATCGCCCCGGCCCTCCCTTGATCGGCGAGGCGGCGGACATCGGCATCGCGACCGAGCACATAATGAATGAACGCCACGCGTTGCGACGCCTCGGCGCGCGCCTCATAGGAGAGGTAAGGCAATTGTTCGAGCAGCAGGGCTTCGGCGCCTACCGCATCATCGAGCTTGATCAGCGGGTCGAGCGCGAGCCGGAGCGCGTCGGCGGCGGGCTCGCCAGCGACCGGACGTGCGCGGCCGCGTCGCGGTGCCTGGGGGAGCCCGATCGTCGGGCGCGGCGCGATGATTGCGGGCGGGTCGATCGCGCCGCGCAACATCGCCAGCCGTTGCAATTGCTCGGCAAGGGGCAGGTCGGGTGCTTCGCCGAGCAGGATCAGAATCGGACCCAGATCAGTCCGCGGCGAATTTTTCGCGGTGTAGAGCTCGGCGCGCGCGACGGGCTTCAACACGCCATCGGGAAGCTCGGCAATGCCCGCCGAGGCGCCGACCCAATCCTCGGCGCGGATCGCATCGAACACCCCGCGCCAGTCCTTCGGAATAGGTCGGATGGGGGCCGGCGGAAGCACAGGCTCGAGGATCGGGGTCGCGGGCTCGGTCGCGATCGGGGCGATTGGGGCGAGCGGGTCCGACTGCGCCAAGGCCGGCGTCGCCACGGTCGCCGCCAGCAGGATCAGGATCGCGCGCTTCATCAGCCTTCCTCGCTCATCAACAGTAAAAGATCCTTCCACGCCAGTGCCTTGTCCGACGGGCGCTGAAGTAGCCAGCGCGGGTGAAAGGTGGCGACCGTGCGCACCCCCTCGATGCGGTGGACCTTGCCGCGCGCGCTGGCCAGCGGCTGCCCGGTCAAGGCGCGCGCCGGGGCATCGCCGAACAATAGCAAGCGGTGCGGCCGAGCGAGGCGGATATGGTCGCGCGCAATCTGGGCGCAGCGCTCGAGCTCGCCGCCGTCGAGCCGCGCTCCGGCGGCGTGGAAACAGGATAGAGTCGCGAGATAGGCAGTGTCAGGATCAAGATCGATTGCCGCGAGCATGCGCTGCGCGAGCACCCATGATTCGCCCGCCAACGGTCGTCCCTCGGCACTTTCCTGCGGCGACGGAAAATCGGCCATCAGCATCAGCGGCGCGGATTCAGCGCCGTGCGGCAGCACGCGCTTGGCTCCGGGCCGGTCGAGCGGAAGCCCCGCTTCCTGGCTGAGCCAGGCGCGGAAGGCGGCTAGGTCGGCATGAGCATTGTGCGCCGCCGCTACGGCAAGCGGGGCAGCAGGCAAGGGTCGCGCGCGGCGCCAGTCGCGCGGGGTCTCGCCGATCGCGACATCAACCCCCGATTCGAGCCACCATGCCAACGCCTTCATCGCGTCGGCGCGATTCAATATGCCGGATATTTCATCGCTCCCGCCCATGTCCCTTCCATCGACCAAGGTTGACGGCTTGGTCAAGGAATTGGCAGGGCTGTACTGCCGAAGTGATGGCAATGCGCGACGAGGGGAATCGAATGAGCGACCGCGAATCGATGGACTATGATGTCGTGATCGTCGGCGCGGGTGTCGCCGGGCTCTCGGCGGCAATCCGCTTGAAGCAGCTCGGCGCCGAACAGGGCCGCGAGATCGGCGTCTGCGTGCTCGAGAAAGGCAGCGAAGTCGGCGCGCATATTTTGAGCGGCGCGGTGATCGATCCGCGCGCGCTGACCGAGCTCATCCCCAATTGGCAGGACAAGGGCAGCCCGCTGACCGTCCCGGTGACCGACAATCTCCATTGGGTGCTGTCGAAAAAGGGCAAATATGCGCTCCCGGGCTTCCTCATGCCGCCGTTCATGCACAATAAGGGAACCTACAGCGCGAGCCTCGGTAATCTGACGCGCTGGCTCGGCGCACAGGCCGAAGAGCTTGGCGTCGAGATTTTCCCCGGTTTCGCCGCTGCGGAAATATTGTTTAACGACGATGGCTCGGTCCGCGGCGTCGCGACCGGCGACATGGGAGTCGCGCGCGATGGCACCCGCCGCGCCGACTATCAGCCGGGGATGGAGTTGCACGCCCGCTACACGCTGTTCGCCGAGGGCGCGCGCGGACACCTCACCAAGGAACTCGCGCGCATCTTCGAATTGCGCAAGGATTCAGGGGCGCAGGTTTACGGTATCGGGATCAAAGAGTTATGGGACGTTCCTGACGACCAGCATAAGCCCGGCAGGGTAATTCATACCCAGGGCTGGCCACTCGACGATGCGTGGGGCGGGGGGTTTCTCTATCATCAAGACAATGGCCAGGTCGCGTTGGGCTTCGTTGTCGCGCTCGATTACAGGAACCCCTATCTATCGCCGTTCGAGGAATTCCAGCGCTGGAAATTGCACCCCGCGATCCGCGCCGAGATCGAGGGCGGCAAGCGCGTCAGCTATGGCGCGCGCGCGATCAACGAGGGCGGGTGGCAGGCGATCCCCAAGCTCGCGTTTCCCGGGGGGGCGCTGATCGGATGCGCGGCGGGATTCGTTAACGTGCCGCGGATCAAGGGCATCCACACCGCGATGAAGTCGGCGATGCTCGCCGCCGAGGCCGCGTTCGAAGCGATCGGTGCAGACCGGCGCCACGACACGCTCCAAAGCTACGAGACGCGTTGCGATCGAGCTGGATCGCCGACGAGTTGAAGATCGTCCGCAATGCCCAGCCAGCGATCGCCAAAT
>JBKJTQ010000006.1:0-14154 GCA_046589895.1 Sphingomicrobium sp. | reverse complement strand
ACGCCGGCGACCGCCGCGCCGAGAATCCGCGCGCGCGGGGTCAGGCCGTGGCGTTTGGCGGGCAATGCCTCGGGTGTCAATGATGGCGCCGCCGCCTTGATCATCGCCAGCGAGGATGCCGCCAAACGCCACGGCCTGACCCCGCGCGCGCGGATTCTCGGCGCGGCGGTCGCCGGCGTTCCGCCGCGGATCATGGGCATCGGCCCCGCGCCTGCGAGCCGGAAATTGCTAAAGCGTCTCGGGCTGACGATTGCCGACATGGATGTGATCGAACTCAATGAGGCGTTCGCCGCGCAGGGGCTGGCGGTGCTGCGCCAGCTCGGGCTTGCCGACGATGCGCCCCACGTCAATCCCAACGGCGGGGCGATCTCGCTCGGCCACCCACTCGGCATGTCAGGTGCGCGCCTCGCGCTCAGCGCGACCGAGCAATTGCAGCGCGAAGGCGGACGCTATGCGCTCGTCACAATGTGCATCGGGGTCGGCCAGGGAATCGCGCTCGCGCTGGAACGCGTGTGATCGATACGACCGCGATCATGGCGGTGCTCGCCGGGGTTCCCGACCCCGAAATCCCTGCCGTGTCGGTGGTCGACCTTGGGATCGTGCGCGGGATCGAGGCGGGCAAGGTGATCATCACCCCAACCTATTCGGGCTGTCCCGCGACCCGTTTCATCGAGGATAGCATCCGCGCCGCGCTCGACGCGGCGGGCTATCGGAGCGTCGGGATCGAGACACGGCTGGCCCCGGCCTGGACCACCGACTGGATCAGTGACGCGGGCAAGGACAAATTACGCGTCTACGGAATCGCTCCGCCCGACCTCGCCAAGGCGGCGACCTGTCCACAATGCGGATCGACCGACACTGAGGAAGTCAGTCGTTTCGGATCGACCCCGTGCAAATCGCAATGGCGTTGCACCGCGTGCCTTGAGCCCTTCGACCGCTTCAAATGTCACTAAATTAACCCTCGCATCCCAATTGTCTTGATTCAGCCGCACTGCCCGCGATGGAGCAATTTATGGTCGGCGAGCACTAGGGCGACCATCGCCTCGACCACCGGCGCGCCGCGAATTCCGACGCACGGGTCGTGGCGGCCCTTGGTCACGGCGTCGACCTCGCGACCGGCGGCATCAATGCTTGGCACGGGAATGCGTATCGAGCTGGTAGGCTTGAACGCGACCCGGAGCACGATCGGCTGGCCGGTCGAAATGCCCCCGGCGATGCCCCCGGCATGGTTGCTGGCGAACGCCGCCCCGCTGCGCATCGCGTCGGCATTCTCGCTGCCCTTCAAGCGCGCCGCGCCGAAGCCATCCCCAATCTCGACCGCCTTGACCGCGTTGATCCCCATCGCCGCGGCGGCGAGGTCGGAATCAAGCTTGGCATATATTGGCGCGCCCCACCCCGCCGGCACCCCGCTGGCGACGCACTCGACGACCGCGCCGAGGCTGTCGCCCGCGCCGCGCGCTTGATCGAGGAGGGCGTCCCAGCGCTCAGCGTCGGTCTCGCCGCCAATCTCGACGACGCGCGCCGTGATGCTCACTTCGGGAATCACCAGCCGCGCCACCGCACCGCCCGCGACGCGCATCGCGGTCTCGCGCGCTGACGCGCGGCCCCCGCCGCGCGGGTCGCGAAAGCCGTACTTTGCGTCATAGGCGTAATCGGCATGGCCGGGGCGGTAGGGCGCGTTGGGCGAATAATCGGCGCTGCGCGCGTCGGTGTTTTCGATCATCAGCGCGATGGGGGTGCCGGTGGTGCGGCCCTCATGGACCCCCGACAGGATGCGCACCGTATCGGCCTCCTGCCGCGGGGAAACGTTCTTGCCGGTGCCGGGCCGGCGCAAGTCGAGGAAGCGCTGGATTTGCGGCTCGTTGAGCGCGAGCCCCGGGGGGCAGCCGTCGACCACGCAACCGATCGCAGCGCCATGGCTCTCGCCCCACGTCGTCAGCCGCAGCAGATGACCGAAACTGTTGATGCTCATTCGGCTGTCCTTATGTCCGCCCCAAGACCCTGCATCACTTCGACGAAATCGGGAAAGCTGGTCGCGATCATTTCGGCTTCGTCGACCTCGACCGGCCGATCGGCGCCAAGCCCCAAGGTGAGGAATGCCATCGCGATGCGGTGGTCGCCGTGGGTCACCACCTTGACCCCGCCGCGCACCGACCCGCGCCCGAAAATGCGCAGCGCGTCGCCATCGGCGATCGCGGCGACTCCGCACGCGACCAGCCCCGCCACCATCGCGCCCAGCCGGTCGCTCTCCTTGACCTTCAATTCGGCGAGCCCCTCGATCACGCTTTCGCCATCGGCGAAGGCGCAAGCAACGGCGAGCGCGGGAATTTCGTCAATCATCGCCGGGATGCGCCCGGCGGTGACGTGGCATGGCCGGAGCGGTGCGTAACGCAAGGTCATGTCGGCGACGATCTCGCCCGATTCGATGCGCTCATGAGCGAGCGAAGCGTCGGCGCCCATTTGCTCGAGCACTTCGTACAGCCCGGTGCGGAGCGGATTGACGAGCAGCCCGCGCACGACCACTTCAGAGCCCGGGACGATCGCCGCGGCGACCAGCGGAAAGGCCGCCGACGAGGGATCGGAAGCGATCGCGATCTCGCATGCGGTAAGCGGGCCGCCGAACGCGCCGAGCATGATTTCGGTGTGATCGCGGCTTTGCACGGGTTCTTCAACGCTCACCGCCGCGCCGCTCGTCACGCCGGCGAGCAAAAGCGCCGATTTGACCTGGGCCGAGGCGGGAACATTCCGATGATGGATCGCGCCGAGCGCCGCGCCATGGACGGTGATCGGGAGCTGATCGCCGCCCTCGAACCGTGCCCCCATCCGTTCGAGCGGAGCGGTCACGCGGCGCATCGGGCGCTTCGACAGCGAGGCATCGCCAGCCAGCGTCACGACCAGCCCTTCGATCCCCGCGCAGGCGCCAAGCAGCAGCCGCGCCGCGGTGCCGCTATTGCCGCAATCGATCGGGGCGGACGGCGAGGCCCACGGTGCTCCGGTGACGTGCCACTCGCCGGGCGCGACCCGCTCGATCGTGGCGCCAAGCGCCGCTACCGCGCGCGCCGTCGCGAGCACGTCGTCGCTTTCGAGCAGCCCGCTGATCGCGGTCGTCCCGCTCGCCAATGCGCCAAGGATCAAGGCGCGGTGCGAACAGCTTTTGTCGCCGGGAATGAGCGCTTCGCCGCGCAGTGCGCTGCCGGAGACGGCGACGAGCTTCATGCGAGCAGCGCCGCGACGTGGCCGGCGAGGTCGATCGCCTGGCGCGCGTTGAGGCGCGGGTCGCACGCGGTGAGCCAGTTACGCTTGAGCTCGTCAAGCGATGCCGGGCCGCGCCCGCCAAGGCATTCGGTGACGTCGAGCGCGCTCATCTCAAGGTGGAGTCCGCCCGGCGCGACCCCGTCGGCGCGGGCGATGGCGAAGAACGCGTCGACCTCCGCGATGATGTCGGCCAAGCGGCGGATCTTGCGCGCGCCGACGCTGCTGGTGTTGCCGTGCATCGGATCGACGGTCCACAGGATGCGCTTCCCCGCCGCTTTCGTCGCACGCATCAGCGGCGGAAGCGCTTCGGCAATGCGCCGCGCGCCGAAGCGTCCGATCAGCACGATCTTGCCCGGACGATTGGCGGGGTCGAGCGCGTCGAGCAGCCGCAGCAATTCGTTTGCGCCCAGCTCGGGTCCGCATTTCACCCCGACGACATTGTCGATGCCGCGCAGATATTCGACATGCGCGCCATCGACCTGCCGCGTGCGATCGCCAAGCCAAAGCATATGCCCCGAGGTTGCCCACCACCGGCCCGCCGAATCGCGCCGCGTGAGCGCTTCCTCATAAGGCAGGAGCAGCGCTTCGTGGCTGGTGAAGATCGGTCGCGCTGCTTCTCGCGCGGCGGCGAGGCAGGCCGCCGTTCCAACCGACTGCATGTGGGCACGGATCATGCGCTGCGGGTCGGCGGCGCGCGCGGTCGCATCGAAGCCTGCGCCATTGACGATATCGCCGCGATAAGCGGGGAGGCTGCGGCCATCGCGTGCCTCGACCTCGGCGCTGCGCGGCTTGGCGAATTGCCCGGCGATCCGCGCGATCTCGATCAGCGTCCCGCCCGCGACCGGGCCAAGCCGCAGCGCCATTGCGTCGAACAGCCCGACAATCCCGGCAACCTGCTCGGCGACCGGATCGTCGAAACTCTCGGCGCAATCGCCGCCCTGGATCAGAAACCCGCCGCGCTCGACCAGATCGGCGACCGCGCCGCGCAGTCGCGCCGCATCGCCACTCGCCACCACCGGCGCCGCCCGCGCGAGCCGCGCCTCGACCAGCCGCAACGCTTCGCTGTCGGCATAGCGCGGCATCTGGCGTGCGGGCAGGCGCCGCCACGATGCGGGGTGCCAGCCGTCGGGTTGAACCAGGGTCGCGGTCATCGCCGCCGCCCTAGCGCATTGCGCCGCGCTTGCAAAAGCCGCGTCGCCCCGCTTTGCGGGCTGAACCGGGCATAGCAATTATCAACTTCGATGAACCCGAACCCGGGCGGGGCCGCTGTTACACCCATCTCTGTATCCCGTTGCTCGCCGCGAACATCCTTGGCGTGCTCGCCGGTCACTTGCCCCCGCGGCCGGCGAGGCGTCACTAACGCGCGGTCGCGGTTTTCATTGCGGCGACAAATTCGCGCACTGCGGCGGGACCTTCGCTGGCCCGGGCGACGATCGCCGAGCCCGAGATGACCCCCGCCGCGCCGCTCGCCAGCGCTTGCCGCACCTGGTCGGGCGAGCTGATCCCAAAGCCGAGCACGGGCGGCGGCCCACCGACATTGCCGAGCGCGGCGAACAACGGCGCATGATCGAGCGCCAGCTCGGCATCGGCGCCAGTCACCCCGGCGCGCGCGACGCAATAGGTATAGCCCGACGACAGGCTGGCGATTTTGGCGAGCGTCGCAACCGGGGTGTTGGGCGCGGCAATCATCACCAGGTCGATCCCTGCGGCGCGCGCGGCGGCGGCATAGGGCTCGGCCTCGAGGCTCGGCACATCGGCGACGAGCAGGCTATCGACCCCGGCGGCGGCAAGCTCGGCGCAAAACGTCTCGATTCCGCGCGCGGCAACGATATTGGCGTAGGTCAGGATGCCGATCGGGACCTCGGCATGGCGCGACCGGAAGGCGGCGACGAGGTCGAGGCAGTGCTGCGTTCGCACCCCGGCGGCGAGCGCGCGGATCGCCGCGGCCTGGATCACCGGGCCGTCGGCGACGGGATCGCTGAACGGAATGCCCAACTCAACCATGTCGGCGCCACCCTCGACCAGTGCATCGAGCAAGGTTGCGCTGGTGGCGAGGTCGGGGTCGCCGAGCATCAGGAAGGCGCCGAATGCGCCTTCGTTCGCGGCATTGCAGCGGTCGAACATGGCGGCGTAGCGGCTCGTCATGCGCGGTCTCCGAGAAGGTGTTGCGCCTGGAGCATGTCCTTGTCGCCGCGCCCCGACAAGTTGACGAGCAGGATCGGCTGGTCGTCGCGCTCCCCGGCGAGCTTGAGCGCGTGGGCCAGCGCGTGGCAGCTTTCGAACGCGCCGATGATCCCTTCATGGCGCGCCAGCGCGACGAACGCGTCGAGCGCGGGGCCGTCTTCGCATCCAACATATTGGGCGCGCCCGATGTCCTTCAAATGAGCATGTTCGGGGCCGACTGCGGGGTAATCGAGCCCCGCCGAGATCGACCAGCTGTCGCTGATCTGCCCGTCGCTGTCCTGGAGGATCAGCGTTTCGGCGCCGTGGAGGATGCCGGTTCGGCCCTTGAGGATCGTCGCGCCATGCTCGTCCCCGTGGAGCCCCTTGCCCGCGGCCTCCACCCCGATCAGCGTCACGTCGTCGTCGATGAAGTCGGCGAATATCCCGATCGCATTCGACCCGCCGCCGACACAGGCGATCACCGCGTCGGGGAGGCGCCCTTCAAGTTCGACGATCTGCGCGCGCGCTTCCTTGCCGATCACGCGTTGAAATTCGCGTACCATCAGCGGGAAGGGGTGCGGCCCGGCGACGGTGCCAAGGATATAATGCGTATCGGCGAAGCTTGCGGTCCAGTCGCGCAGCGCCTCGTTGACCGCATCCTTCAGTGTCCGCGACCCGGCGGTAACCGGTACCACCTCGGCGCCCATCAGCTTCATCCGGAAAACGTTAAGGGACTGCCGCTCGACGTCGTCGGCGCCCATGTAGATCTTGGTCTGAAGCCCGAACAAGGCCCCAGCGAGCGCGGTCGCGACGCCATGCTGCCCGGCGCCGGTTTCGGCGATCAACCTGGTCTTGCCCATGCGCCGGGCGAGCAGCGCTTGCGCGAGCACCTGGTTGGTCTTGTGCGCCCCGCCGTGGAGCAAATCCTCGCGCTTCAAATAGATTTTCGCACGCCCCGCGCCGAGGTTACGGCACAGGGTCAGCGGGGTCGGGCGCCCGGCATAGGTCGACAACAGCCCCGACAGTTCGGTGTTGAACGCTTCGTCCCGCTGGGCATCGAGGAACGCCGCCTCTAGCTGTTCCAATGCCGGGACGAGAATTTCGGGGACATAGACTCCGCCATAGCGCCCGAAGCGGCCATCCATCCTCATGCCAATTCTCCACGGGCCAATTCGCCACGGGCCAATTCTCCACGGCAGCGCGGCCGCAGCGCGGCGAACAATGCTCTCACTTTATCAGGATCCTTTTCGCCCGGGCGGGCCTCGACCGACGACCCAACGTCGATCCCATAAGCCCCGACGCGCGACGCGGCGAGGGCGTTGTCGGGGCCGATCCCGCCGGCCAGGAATCCGCTGGCGAGATCGGTTCGGCCTTCGAGCAATTTCCAGTCGAAGGCCGTGCCGGTGCCGCCACTGCCCGTGTCGAACAGGCTCCGATCCGCTTCGCCGCGCGGTGGCGCGCCATCAGGACAAGCCGCCCAGATTTCGGTGCCCAAGGGAAGCGCAGCGCGGACCGCAGCGACGTCTTCGGTGCCGTGCAGCTGAACCACGTCGAGGCTCAGCACGGCGGCGGTCGCGACGACGGCTTCGATTGGTGAATCGCGAAACACACCGACGGTCTTGAGGCCATGTGGGCGTGCAGCACCGACCAGTCCGCGCGCTTGTTGTGGGGTTACCGCGCGCGGCGTATCGGCGACAAAGATCATTCCCGCGTGAGTCGCGCCTTCCCGGGCAGCGAGCTCGACATCCTCGGCCCGCGTCAGCCCGCACAATTTGACCCGGCCGTGGACCAGGCTGCGCGCTGCATCGACCACGTCAGGCGCCGCCATCAAGGCCGAGCCGACAAGGAAGGCGTCGGCGAGCGGTGCGAGCCGCTCGACGTCAACGCGCGACGATATGCCAGATTCCGAAATGACGAGCACATCCTCCGGCACTAGGGGAGCAAGCCGCTCGGTGATTGAGAGATTGGTCGAAAGTGTCTTCAAGTCGCGATTGTTGATCCCGACGATTACCGCGCCGAGCGCCAGCGCGCGCTTGAGTTGGGCCTCGTCATGCACTTCGGCGATCGCGTCCATATTGAGCCGCTTCGCTTCGCCGAGCACCGCCGCAGCGACGGCGTCGTCGAGCACCGACATCATCACCAGCACCGCGTCGGCGCCATGCAAGCGGGCTTCGCTGACCTGCGCGACATCGACGATGAAATCCTTGGCGAGGATCGGGCCGTCGAACACCTCGCGCACCATCGCCAGATCCCGGAGCGAGCCACCAAAATCCTCGCCATCGGTGAGTACGCTGATCGCATCGGCGACGGGCGCATAGGCCGCCACCGCCGCCTCGACGCTGACCGCGCTGCGGTGGCCCGAGGGGGAGGCGCGCTTAACCTCCATGATGAAGCGCACGCCACGCCGGGCGAGCGCATCGCGGAGGCTGCGCGTGGCCGGCTCGGCGGCAACTGGACCGCTGAGCCGCGCGGCGACTTCGATCCGCTTGCGCGCGACGATCCGCGCGAGGACGTCAGCCATTGCTCGCCTCGACATAGGCATTGAGCACGCTGCCGGCCTTGCCGGAGAGCAAGGCATCGCGCGCCAGCGCGGCACCATCGCGCAGCGTTGCCGCTAATCCCGCGGTCATCAACAGTGCGCCGGCATTGAGCGCGACAATGTCATTTTCGGCGCGCGCACCGCCGCCAACGAGGATCGCTTTCAAACGCGCGGCATTTTCCTCAGGCCCGCCCCCGGTGACGACGCTGAGCGGCGCGCGATCGAACCCTGCATCTTCGGGAGTCAACTCAAGCTCGGTCATGTCGCCATTCGACAGGCGGATCGCGCGGGTCTCGCCGTGGAGCGCAACCTCATCAAGCCCCGATCCGTGGACGACGAGCGCGTCACGCACGCCCACCGCGGCGAGCGTCTGGGCAATGCGGCGGAGCATCTTCGGATCTGCAACTCCGAGCAACTGCACCGGCGGCCGCGCTGGATTGATGCACGGCCCAAGCAAATTCATCACCGTCCGCACAGACAATTGGCGGCGGACGAGCGCGGCGTGCTTCATCCCGGGATGGTAAGCCGGCGCGAACAGGAAGCAGAAGCCGGTCTGATCGAGCAGGCGCCGCGCGGTGACCGGATCGACGTCGATCTTCGCCCCCAATTGCTCGATCACGTCGGCCGAACCGCATTTCGAGCTGACGCTGCGATTGCCGTGCTTGGCGATCGGCAGCCCGCATGCGGCGGCAACGAAGCTCGCGGCGGTCGAGACGTTGATCAGGCCCGAACCGTCCCCGCCCGTCCCGCAACAATCGGCGAACAGATAATCGGGTCGCTCAAACGGCAAAGCGGCGGCCGACAGCGCCCTGGCTGCCCCAATCATTTCCTCCGCGGTCTCGCCTTTCATGCGGAGCGCGATCAGCATCCCGGCAATCTCGGCGGGCTCCAATTTGCCGAGTACCAGCCGCTCGAACAGATGCTGGGCATCCTCGCTCGGGAGGTCCTCCCCGGTGAGCAATTTGGGCAAGGGATTGGCAACCGGACCGAGGTCGGTAACCGGCGGGGGCGCGGCGGCGGGGGCGGGGACGGGGAATGAAGCCATGTGCAAAACTTACTCTCTTGGGCAATCGGGAGCGGGCATGAAAAAACCCGCCGGGCGGGCGGGCGGGAATCGGATCGGTTGGTGATTAAATCACCAGCCGCGCCATCGCGCCGCCTCGATTGAAGACGAACGCCACCACCACAGGCGCGGGGGCCTGCGGTTTGCAGGGGAGGTCGAGCGGATCATGCCGCGACCTTCCCCGCTGCCACTGGCAGTGTCAACCCGGCGAAGGCGCGGCGTCGTTCCTCGGCCCAGCCGAGAATCCCGTCGAGCAGTCGCGCGCCCAAGGGCGTTAGAATCGATTCGGGGTGGAACTGGAGTCCGAACTGCCCGTCGTCGAGATTGCTGACCGCCATAGCCATGCCGTCGAGAATCGCGTGGACCGAAAGTCGTTCCGGAATATGGTTCAACGGCGTGCACAAGGAATGATATCGTCCAACGCGCATCGGGCTCGGCAGCCCGGCGAACGGCCCGCCCCCGTCATGCTCGACCGCCGAACTCTTGCCGTGGCACGGCTCGTGCGCGCGAACCACGCGACCGCGATGATGTTCGACGATCGCCTGATGGCCAAGGCAGATGCCGATCAGCGGGACGCGCCCCGCGGCGAGCGCGATCAGCTCCATGCAGCAGCCTGCCTCGCGTGGGCCGCCGGGACCCGGTGAGAGCATGATCAACGCCTCATGACTCAGCGCGTAGGCCAAAGCATCCTCGGCTGGAATCGAGCTGCGCACGACTTCGACCTCGGCGCCTGCGACGCGGCACGCCTCGGCGAGGTTGAAGGTGAAGCTGTCGCGATTGTCTATCAGCAGGACGTTCATGCGGCAGCTCCCAATGATTCAAGCACGGCACGCGCTTTGACCCGGGTTTCGGCGGCTTCGGCGATCGGATTGCTGTCGGCGACCACGCCCGCGCCGACGCGGACTTCGGCGATCCCGTCGCGGACGAGCGCAGAGCGGATGATGACCGCGCTGTCCATCGATCCGTCGCCGGATATCCAACCGATGGCGCCGCCATAAGGTCCGCGCGGGCTTGCCTCGACGCTGCGGATGAGTTCGATCGCGCGCAGCTTCGGCGCCCCCGAAAGCGTCCCGACATTGAGGCAGGCGCGAATCGCGTCGATCGCATCCTTGCCCGCGGCAATCTCGCCCTCGACCCGCGACACGAGGTGCATGACGCGCGCGAAGCGCTCGACGTCAAGCAGCCGTGCGACGCGCCGAGTCCCGCTCTTGGCGACGCGCGCGACGTCATTGCGCGCGAGGTCGACGAGCATCAGATGCTCGGCGACTTCCTTGGTGTCGAGGCGGAGGTCGGCCTCGTGGCGGTCGTCCTCGTCGGGGGTCGAACCGCGCGGGCGGGTTCCCGCGATCGGGCTCACCGAAAGCGTCAGGCAGTCGCCCTGCCGGGCGATTTCGAGCGCGGTTTCAGGTGAGGCACCGAACAATAATCCGTGCCCGCTGTCGAACGCAAATTGATAGGCGCTCGGGTCGGCGGCGACGAGCCGGCGGAAGGCGGCGAGTGGGTCGGCGCACGGGGTGTGAAAGGCGCGCGACGGGACCGCCTGGAAGATGTCGCCGGCGACGATATGCTCCTTCAAGCGCGAGACGTTCGCGGCGAAAGCGGCGTCGTCGAGGTCGGCTTCGGCGACGAGGTCGCGGGGGGCGGGATGGACGGTCGGCGGGATGGCACAGGAGCAGCGTTCGACGAGCCGCGCGAGGCGCTCGGCGGCGAGGTGATGCTGGCGATGCGCCACGGTGTCATCATTGGACCCGACGCTCAGCGCCAGCACCCGCGCCGCGCCCGACGGCTCGACCACGATCAAGTTTTCGGCGAGCAGGAACAGCAGGTCGGGGAAGCCCCCCGGCGCGTGCGGGGGGAGCGTTTCGACCATGTCGACATGGTCGAAGCCGGCGATCCCTGCGACGACCAAAGCGAACGGCTCGTCGTGGTCGAGCGGAGTCGCCCCGAAGATCATCGCGCGGATCAGGTCGAGCGGGGTGGGCGCGGCGGCGCGCGCGGTCTCTTCACTCGCGGCGCAGCGCGCGAAACGGAAGCGCAGCGCGCGGTGGGTGCGAGTGACGAGATGCTCGCCGAGCCGCGCGGCAATGGTTTCGAGCAGCAAAGCGCCGCCCTCGCTCGACGCGCTGAGCGTCGCGTCGAGCCCGCTGGCTTCGAGCCGAAGCGCGCAATCGACCAGGATTAAAGCGCGCCCGCCGGTGCGACGGAACAGCAGCGGCGCGCCTTCCGCCGCCAGTGCAGCATGGAGCGCGACGGGATTGTGCGTCCCGGGCAGGCGCCGCGTCAGTAGCCCGGTCTCGCCATTACGCGCGAGCTTCACAGCGATCTGCCAAGCACGGCGAGCAACCCCTCAAGCTGCTTGCCGAGCGCAAGCATCTGGTCGGGATAGAGCGACTGCGGGCCGTCGCTGAGCGCGGTCGCGGGATCGACATGGACCTCAATCATCAGCCCGTCGGCCCCAGCCGCGGCGCCCGCCAGCGCCATCGGCGTGACAAGGTCGCGAAGCCCGGTGCCGTGCGACGGATCGACAATCACCGGCAAATGCGACTTGGCCTTGAGCAACGGCACTGCGGCGAGATCGAGCGTGTTGCGTGTCGCGGTCTCGAAGGTGCGAATGCCACGCTCGCACAGGATCAATTGATCGTTGCCCGCGGCGAGGACATATTCGGCGGCGAGCAGCAGATCCTCGACGCGTGCCGACATGCCGCGCTTGAGAATCACCGGCTTACCGACGCGCCCGACCGCTTTCAAAAGCGCGAAATTCTGCATGTTGCGCGCGCCGATCTGAAGCGCGTCGGCGTAACGCGCGACGACCTCGACATCGCCGCTTTCGATCACTTCGGTGACCACCGGCAGCCCGATCTCGCGCCCGACCTGTTCGAGCAGGATGAGCCCGTCGGTGCCGAGCCCCTGGAAGGCGTAAGGGCTGGTGCGCGGCTTGTAGGCGCCGGCGCGAAGCACGCGCGCCCCCGCCGCTTTCGCCGCCTTGGCGCTGGCGAGAAGCTGCGCCTCATTCTCGATCGCGCACGGCCCGGCGATAAGCCCGAAGCGCCCCCCGCCAAAGCTTGCCTCGCCGATGCGGACGATCGTGTCGTGGGGTTGAAGCTCGCGACTGACGAGCTTGTAGGGGGCGAGGATCGGCTTGACCGATTCGACTTGCGGATCGGCATCGAGCCTAAGCTCGGCGAGGACGCGCTCATCCCCCAGCGCGCCGAGAACGACCCGCTCGGCGCCGGGCATGTGGAGCGGCTTGAGCCCTTTGCCTTCGATCCGGGCGAGCAGCGCGTCGATATGCGCAGGTGTGGCGTCGGGCTTCATCACGATGATCATGGGATTTCTTTCAGGCAGGGTAAGCGCAACAAAAAGGCCCGCGGGATGCGCGGGCCTCGGAAGAACCCTCACCGGTCGGTGAGGATCAGCCGTTGACGCGCCATCGCAAGGGCAAACGCCAGCACCAGCCGAGCGACGCGTTCGCGGGCGTGATGGTCGGTGAGAGGCTGAGCATATCCTGCATGGCCTTTAAGGGAGCGGTTCAAATCCAATCCGTCAAGCATCTTTTTTTGCGTTACGGGGTTGCGGCGCCGTCGTGACGCTCGTAGATCGCCGTTCCATTGTTTTATCACGCTGTAACAAAAATGACCGAGCAAGTCGCAGTTTCCGCTTCCCGAACCACGCTGATCGACGATCTGGCGCGGGCGCTGTGCGCGCTTCGCACCACCGACGAGGCGCGCGCCTTGCTCGCCGATTTGTGCACCCCCGCCGAAGTCCACAGCCTCGCCGAACGGTGGCACGTCGCGCGGCTGCTTGACGCGGGCCAATTGACCTATCGCGAGATTCACGAGGCAAGCGGAGTGAGCACGACGACCATCGTCCGCGTCGCGCGCTTCCTCCGTCAAGAAGGGAATCGCGGCTACCGATTACTGCTCGATCGCGCCAAGGAAACCGCCAAGTGAGCCCTGACCGCAACCGCCTTCACATCGCGATCCAGAAGTCGGGACGCCTGTCCGAGCGCAGCCGTCAATTGCTGAGGGACGCCGGGCTCAAGATCAACGATGGCGGCAACAACCCGCTCACCGCGCGCGCCGAAAATTTCCCGCTCGACCTGATGTTCGTGCGCGACGACGACATTCCGACCTTCGTCGGCGACGGGGTGTGCGAACTCGGGATCGTCGGGCAGAATGTGCTCGAGGAATATGCACTGGGCCAACCGGGGCCGAAGTTCGAGGAAGTCGCGCGGCTCGGTTTTGGCCGCTGCTCGCTCAAGATCGCCGCGCCCGAAAGCCTCAATTTCTTTTCCGCGTCAATGCTGTCGGGACAGCGCATCGCGACCAGCTACCCCCGCTTGCTCGGTCGTTTCCTCGCCCAGCGCGGGATCGATGCTGAAGTGGTGACGATGCGTGGCGCGGTCGAGCTTGCCCCGCGTCTCGGGATCGCGCGCTTCATCTGCGACCTCGTCTCGACCGGCGCGACGCTGGAAGCCAATGGCCTGGCCGCGGTCGAGGACGTGTTCGACAGCGAGGCGGTGCTGGTGCGGACCTTGAAGCCGATCGACGCTGCCCATGCCGAAAAGGCGCAGGCACTCCAGACGCGGATCGACGCATCTGACCAATCGCAGCGCATCACACCATCATCTTTTCAATTGGCATCACCAGAATGGCCGACGCGCTGCTGACCCGGATCGACGGGGTCATCGCCACTGCGGAGAGCAAATATATCGTCCTCAACGCGCCCGAAACCGCGCTTGCCGCGATTACCGAGATCCTGCCCGGTGCCGAGGCTCCGACGGTGGTCCCGCTGATCGGGAGGCCGGGGCATGTCGCGGTCCAGGCGGTGTGCCAGGAATCGGTGTTCTGGGAAACGCTCGAGCGATTGAAGGCGGCGGGCGCGTCGGCGATCCTCGTGATGCCGATCGAAAAGATGATGCTGTGATGCGCTTCGACTGGTCCGATCCGACTGTGCGCGCCGCCGCGCTGGCCCGCCCCAGTGGACGCGACGATCCCGCGCTGCGCGAGGCTGTCGGCACGATTGTTGACGACGTCCGCACGCGCGGCTGGGACGCGCTGGAGGAACAGGCGGTGCGGATCGACGGGCGCGGGCCGAGCCGGATCGCGGTCGCGCCTTACGCGGCGAAAGCACA
>JBKJTQ010000320.1:0-5967 GCA_046589895.1 Sphingomicrobium sp. | reverse complement strand
GTCGAGGTTGGCGAGAATATGTTTCGCCGCGGCCTCGCCGAACACGAAGCATTCGAGCAGGCTGTTCGAGGCAAGGCGGTTAGCGCCGTGGAGTCCCGACTGGGTGACTTCGCCCGCGGCGTAGAGGCCCGGCGCGTCGGTCCGCCCGTCGATGTCGGCCAGCACCCCGCCACAGGTATAATGCTGCGCCGGGACGACCGGGATCGGTTCCTTGGTAATGTCGATCCCGAGCCCGAGCAGTTTTTCGTAAATGTTGGGGAAGTGCGTCTGCACGAACTCGGGGTCGCGGTGGCTGATGTCGAGGTGGACATAATCGAGCCCGTCGCGCTTAATCTCGCTGTCAATCGCGCGGGCGACGATATCGCGCGGGGCGAGCTCGGCGCGCTCGTCATAGCCGGGCATGAAGCGCTGGCCGGTCCTGGGGTTGGTCAGAACCCCGCCCTCGCCGCGCACCGCCTCGGTGATGAGGAAATTCTTGACCGTCAGATTGTAGAGGCAGGTCGGGTGGAATTGCATGAATTCCATGTTCGACACGCGGCATCCCGCGCGCCACGCCATGGCGATGCCGTCCCCGGTCGCGCCGCGCGGCGCGGTCGAATAAAGATAAGCGCGCCCCGCCCCGCCGGTGGCGAGGATGGTGGCGCGGGCGAGCAGGGTTTCGACCCGGCCCGAGTTGCGGTTGAAGGCATAAAGGCCATGGACCGCACCCGAAGTCGTGAATTCCTCGGCGTGGCGGCCGGTGACGAGATCGATCGCGACCATGTCGGGGACGAGCGTGATGTTGGGATGGGCGCTTGCCGCCTTTTCGAGCGCCTGCTGGATCGCCCAGCCGGTGGCGTCGGCGACATGGACGATGCGGCGGTGGCTGTGCCCGCCTTCGCGCGTGAGATGCCAGCCCCCGTGGACACTCGCTCCGCCGTCGTTGTCGAGGTTGAACGGCACGCCGAGGCTGGCGAGATGAGCGATGGCGGCGGGAGCGGCGCTCACGACATGTTCGACAATGGTGCGATTGTTGAGTCCTGCGCCGGCGTCCATCGTGTCGCGGACATGGCTTTCAAAGCTATCGCCCTCTTCAAGTACCGCGGCGACACCGCCTTGCGCCCAATTGGTAGCACCCTCGCCCAGCGCGCCCTTGGCGATCACCCCGACCTTGAGGCTCGGCGCGAGCGTTAGCGCCGCGGTCAGCCCCGCCGCGCCCGAACCGATGATGAGGACGTCGAAACGGCTCAATGCCCCCCTCCCGCTAGCGGGGGGGGAGGAAAACGGTCCCCGCTCAAGCCGCGACGTCCCGGGTGAGCGCGAGGAAGACGTCTTCCAGATCGGGATCTCGCGTAGAGACGTCGACGATTCCGAGCCCGGCAGCACCGAGCGCGGCGAGCACTTCGCCGGCATTGACCCGATCCTTGCGGTAGGTGATTTCGAGCGTGCGCGGCCCGGTCTGGACAACGCGGTCGAAGCAGGGTGCGTCAGGGGCGCCGGTGACATCGCGGTCGACCTCGACCACCACCGCTTTGTCCTGCGCCTTGGCGATCAGCTCGCGCGTCGGTTCGTTGGCGATCAATTTGCCATGATTGATGATCGCGATGCGGTCGCACAATTGTTCGGCTTCCTCGAGATAATGGGTCGTGAGGACGACGGTCACGCCTTGGCGGTTGAGACCCCTCACATAGTCCCAAAGGTGCTGGCGAAGTTCGATGTCGACCCCTGCGGTGGGTTCGTCGAGGACGAGGATCGGCGGCGAGTGGACCATTGCCTTGGCGACCAGGAGGCGGCGCTTCATCCCCCCCGACAGCGTGCGCGCATAAGCGTCGGCCTTGTCGCTGAGATGGACCGCAGCAAGCAGCGCGTCGGTAATCCGCTCGGCTTTGGGGACGCCATACATTCCAGCCTGGATTTCGAGCGCCTCGCGCGGTGTGAAGAATGGGTCGAACAATAATTCCTGCGGGACGATGCCAATCGATCGTTTGGCGTTGCGCGGGTGCTGGTCGATGTCGAAGCCCCACACGCTCGCCGACCCGCCGGTCTTCATCACCAGTCCGGCAAGAATGTTGATCAGGGTCGACTTGCCCGCGCCATTGGGGCCGAGCAGCCCGAAGATCTGCCCGCGCGGGACATCAAAGCTGACCGCGTCAAGCGCGAGCTTGCCGCCCTTGTAGGTCTTGGCGAGCGATTCGATTCGGATGGCGGGGGCGGCGTCGGTCATGGTCCGCGGGCATAGCTGGGTGGGAACGAAGCGCAAAGCGCGGCCGAGGTTAAGGAAAAATGCTGATCGAAACCGGTAAGAATTGCGTTAACCGTGTGCGCCTTGGTCCGCTAAACTAGTGATCGCGGATCGATCATCCTTGCTGACTGCGGTTAACATTGCGCGAACCGCGCGTCTTGAAGCGCCGGTTACCCGGGGCCGGCGATAAGCAATACCGAACCAATTTGACCGAACGACCAGAATCTCGAGGATCAGAAATGACCAACACTTACCTGCGGGGCGCGGTGGTTGCCGTGGCGTTTTTCGGCACGACGCAAGCCTTTGCCCAAAACAGTCAGCCGATGACGTCAAAGGCTTTGCTGCTCAAGCCACTGACCCTGACCAAGCTAAGTGACCTCGATTTCGGGTCAATCGTTCCGAGCGGATCGGGTGACCTCGTCACGATCAATGCCGACACCGGGGCGCGCACTTCGGCCACCGCGGGGTTGCTCGCAATCGACCCCGGGTTTCGCGCACGGTTCGCCAGTTCGGGATCGAATAACAGCTTCATCGTGCTCCAGATCAGCCCGCCGACGGACCTCACCGATGTCGCGGGCAATAAGCTGGCGGTGACCCGCCTCGACCTGGATCAGGGCGGCAATCCGTTGCGCACACTGACCCCGGCGAGTCAGGTGTTTTTCGTCGGCATCGGCGGCCAGGTGTTCGTCCGCTCCAATCAGCCCGAAGGCAGCTACAGCGGGACATTCACGCTCACCGCCAACTATCTCTGACCGAGCCCGATCGCCGCGCGGCGATTGAAGCCCCGCCCCGGCGTTGCTAGGGCGGGACATGGCAAACCTCCCCCCGCCCGAGACGATCCGCATCAACACTCCGCGCACGCTGTGCGATGGCGCTGGGGTGATCGACGCCGCGCTCGGCCACCCGCGCGTCTATCTCCATGTCGATGATCAGACCGGGTTTGTCGATTGCGGCTATTGCGACCGCCGCTTCGTGCTCGAAGGCGGCCCCGCCGACCGACCGGACGCGTCATGAGCGCCGACCCGCGTAGCTTCCTCTATCGCACGCTTGATCCCGACGAAGCGCAGCGGCTGGCGACGCGTCACCTCGCCGCGCATGACGATGGCGAGCTTTACCTCCAATATCGCATTTCCGAGGCGTTCGGGTTTGACGATGGGCGGCTGAAAACCGCCGATTACCACCGCGATTCGGGGTTCGGCCTGCGCGGCGTGTCGGGCGAGATGACCGCCTTCGCCCACGCCAATGAGATTAGCGACGCGGCGATCGAGCGCGCCGCTCAGACTCTCAAATTGCTCGACCCGGCGAAGGGCGCCGCCGCGCCGCCACCGCCGCGCACCAACCGCGCGATGTACGGCAGCGATGATCCGTTGACGCTAATTTCGTTCGCGAACAAAGTCGCGCTCTGCCAGGAAATCGACGCCGCAGCGCGGGCGCGCGACTCACGGGTTGCTCAAGTCAGCGTGATGCTATCGGGATCGTGGAGCGTGATCGAAATCGTCCGCGCTGACGGCTTCGTTGCGACCGACGTCCGCCCCCTCGTGCGGCTGAACGTGTCGATCGTCGCCAAGCAGGGGGAGCGCCGCGAAACGGGCAGCTTCGGACTTGGCGGACGCTATCTGTACGACCGGCTGTTCGAGCCCGCGACGTGGAACCGCGCGATCGACGAGGCGCTGGCACAGGCGCTGGTCAACCTGGAATCGGTCGCGGCGCCGGCCGGCGAGATGCCCGTCGTGCTCGGGCCGGGATGGTGCGGAGTGCTGCTACACGAAGCGGTCGGGCATGGGCTGGAGGGCGATTTCAACCGCAAGGGCACCTCGGCTTTCTCTGGCCGCATCGGGGAGCAGGTCGCCGCGCGCGGAGTGACGGTGATCGACGAAGGCGCGATCGAGGACCGGCGCGGTTCGCTGAGCATCGACGATGAAGGCACGCCGACGCAGCGCAACGTGCTGATCGAGGATGGCGTGTTGAGGGGGTATCTTCAGGACCGGCTCAATGCGCGGCTGATGGGGATGCAGCCGACCGGCAATGGCCGCCGCGAAAGCTTCGCCCATGCCCCGATGCCGCGCATGACCAATACCTTCATGCTCGGCGGGAATGACGATCCGGCCGAGCTCATAACCCGCGTCAAGGACGGCATTTTCGCCAAGAGTTTCGGCGGCGGGCAGGTCGACATCACCAGCGGCAAGTTCGTCTTCTCCTGCACCGAGGCGTACAAGATAGAGAATGGCAAGATCGGCGCCCCGATCAAGGGCGCGACCTTGATCGGCGACGGGCCCAGCGTGCTGACGCGGGTCAAGGGCATCGGCAACGACATGGCGCTCGACGAGGGAGTGGGGGTGTGCGGCAAGGGCGGCCAATCAATCCCCGCCGGGGTGGGGCAGCCGACGCTGCTGATCGACGGGCTGACGGTCGGCGGCACGGGGTGAGCCTGGTCGAACTGGCGCGATTCGGGACGAGGGTCGAAGCCGATCTTGCCCGCCTCGCGCTCGCCGACAATGCGATCGAAGGGGTTATTTTCGATGCCGGGGCGAACAGCTTTTTCGGCGGCGGCGGGCTGATTGCGGTCCGGCTGATGGTGCTCGACGAAGATGCAGAGGCAGCGGCGGTGATCCTCGACCTGACCTAATCCCGCAGCAAATGCGCCACCGGGCCCAAATTGAATCCCGCTTCGCCGACGCACCGCTCAAGCTCGTCGCGGCTGGTGCCGTCCTCGCTTTTCGCCACCGCCCAGGCGAGTGCCGAGCGATTGCCGGTGCGGCAATAAGCGAATAATTTGCCGTCGCCTGCGGCGTGGATTGCGTCGCGCATCGCTTCAACATCGGACGGCCCCATCCCCCGCGCGATCGGGACGTGGCGATAATCGACCCCGGCCTCGTGCGCGGCATGCTCGATCGCGGCGCTGGTCGGCTGCCCCTCATCCTCGCCATCGGGGCGGTTGTTGACGATCATCGTCACCCCCTGCTGCTTGAGGCCAGTAACGTCGGCGGGGGCGATCTGGCCGCCGATCAATGTCTTGTCGTCAAGCCGATGCGCCATGTTCATTCTCCAATGCCTGCCCAAGCGCCGCGAGCAGCGACTCGCCGTGGCGATTGAGCTTGGTATCGCCGATCCCCTCTATCCGCGAAAGCGCCGACAGCGTCGATGGTTTCGCCGCCGCGACCTCGCGCAGCGTCGAGTCGTGGAAGATGACATAGGGCGGGACGCGCTGATCCTTGGCCCGCTCGCGCCGCCACGCGCGTAGCGATTCGAACAGGGGATCGTGGGGGAAGTCAGTCGCCGTGCCGCCACCGCGGCCGCGCGAGGAACGTGGCCGCTTGGGTCCTACCGCGATGACGAGGCGCTCGTTGCCCTTGAGGATCGGTTTGGCGCCGGGGCCGAAGCTCAACCCGCCATAATCGTCGCTGCGCAGCGCATCGCGCGCGAGCAACGAGCGCGCGACCGGGCGGACCAGCGCCAGTTCGTCGGCCTCCATGATGTTGAACACCGAAAGCTGGTGATGCCCGAATTGGCGGACCTTTTCATTATCGTCCCCGCCAAGCACCGCGGCGAGGTGCGCCACGCCGAAGCGCATTTCGGTGCGGAAGGCGGCCGAGAGCAATTTTCGCGCCACTTCGGTGACGTCGATCGTCGCTGGAGGATATAAGCAATTGTCGCAATTGCCGCAACTTGCCGGTGGGTCCTCACCGAAATGCCTGAGCAGGATCGCGCGGCGGCAGCTCGCCGCCTCGACAAACGCCGCGAGCGCG
>JBKJTQ010000124.1:0-5576 GCA_046589895.1 Sphingomicrobium sp. | reverse complement strand
CGGGAATAAGAAACTTACGCATGGGGATCTCCTTTCGAGATGTGATGCCATGCTTATGCTCCAGTCGAGTTGTTACCGGGCTGAACGCGATCGTTATTCGCCATTCAGCGACCTTGACCTCGAACGCACCTAATTCTTGATTTTCCAGCCCGACCGAATCAACGAATAGCAGGTCGCGAACAAGGCAGCGTTGATCAACAGCAGTCCGATAGCCCCGACCAGCAGGGGCGAATCGCTTGCGCCCAGAAAACCGTGGCGGAAGCCCGAGATGATGTAGAAAAAGGGGTTGGCGTGGCTCGCCGCGCGAAAGGCGGGCGAAAGCTGGTCGACCGCGTAAAATGTCCCCGACAATAAGGACAAGGGTGCGACAACGAAGTTGGTAACCACCGCCGAATGGTCGAACTTGTCGGCCCAGATCGAGGTTAGCAGCCCCATCTGCGCGAGCAGCAGCGACCCCATCAGCCCAAACCACAATAGCGATAGCGGATGCGCGATCCCGACATGCACCCCCGGCCACGGCAGCATCACCAGCCACACCGCGCAGCCGACCAGCACCGCGCGAGTCACCGCCGCCCCGACCAGCCCCGCGATCAGCTCGCCGGTCGACAGCGGCGGCATCAGATAATCGACAATCGTCCCCTGCATCTTGCCGACCAGCAGGGAGAAGGACGCATTGGCGAAGGCGTTCTGGAGCATCGCCATCATGATCAGCCCCGGGGCGATGAAATCGGCGAACGGCACGCCCAGTACGGTCCGCCCGCTGCGCCCCAGCGCGACGGTGAAGATGATCAGATACAGCAAGGTGGTGATCGCCGGCGCCCACACGGTTTGCATCTGCACCTTGAAGAAGCGCTTCACCTCCTTGATATAGAGGGTCTTGAGCCCGCCCCAATTGACGCCGTTCAGCGTTGGCTTGCCGGGTTCGGCACGGATCCATGATGGAGTCTGGTCGTTCACGCGACAATCGCCTATCGGCACGCGCGGCGCCCTGCAACACGTACGGAGTTTAATTTTTCATGAGTTGGACCGACGAGCGGATCGACCGCCTCAAAGTGATGTGACCGAAGGCTCGACCGCAAGCCAGATCGCCGAGGATCTCGGCGGGGTGAGCCGCAATGCCGTAATCGGCAAGGCACATCGCCTTGGCCTCGAATCGCGCCCCTCGCCGGTCAAGGCGGGTGAAGAAAAGGAAAAGAAAGCCAAGCCCGCGCCCGCCGCGGCTGCGCCGAAGCCCGTCGCGCCGAGGGCGCCGCCCGCACCGAAGGCCGCCATCCCCGCCGCTGAGCCGCGTCTCGTTCCTTCACGCCCGGTCAAGGAAGTGGCCGATGAGGCCGACATGCCGGTCGCGCCAATCCATCGCCCATCGGGGATCGCCGCCAAGGAAGGCAATACGATTCAATATCGCTCGGTCGGCCCAGGCGGGTTCATCCGCCAGGGTCCGGGAGACACGCAGGCGCCAATCCCGCCTGCCCCGCCGCGCCGCCTGGTCCCCGCCAAACCCTCAACCGACATTGCCGGCAAGACCAGCCTGCTCGATCTCAACGACCGCATTTGCCGCTGGCCGATGGGACATCCGGGTGAGCCCGACTTCCATTTCTGCGGGCGCGAAGCCAACCCCGGCTACCCCTATTGCGTCGACCATTGCGGCGTTGCCTATCAGGCGCAGCTCCCGCGCCGCGACCGACGCCCCCCGCCCCCTCTCCCGTTCGGCGGACCGCGCGTCCGCTAAGGCCCAGCGATCGCGTCGGCCGGACTCGCGAATGTTCACAAATGTTCGCGGTGACCATGGGGGTGCGCCGCGCGGCGCCGATAGTCGCAAAAGTCGCACCGGCTCATAGCCCCAGCGCTCGGCCTTTCGAGCGGGTTGGTAAGCGATGACCGACGATGTGAAACAGCCGATGCGGCCATGACATGACCGGCGGGCTGTAGGACAGCGTTTTAGGCGATGACCGACTGAACCGACAGTGGAAAGCGGACAATTCCGCCTGAGCAGCCCAAATCGGTTTGACATCACCTTCCGGCGCCACTTGCAAGCGATGTCGCTTCTGTCACTATGTCGGACAAAGGGGTTTGGAAGATGGTGGTGCGCGTTTCGTTATTGGTTTTGGCGTCTATGCTCAGTGCGAGTTCTATTGCCGCGCAGCCTCAACAGATCCGCCGCGGTCCTGCCCCGAACTGGGCCTCGCCTTCACCCCTGCTTCCGGTGCCGGAGGCTCTCAGCGGGCCCCTGTTCATGCGTCGGCAAGATGTGCAAATCCATCTTACCGATCAGGGGCAGGCGCAATATCTCGGGTATCGCATCAAGATCCTTCAATCGAATGCGTTGCAGCTCGGTAACATCTCGATCGCGTGGAATCCGACGGCCAACGCCCCAATCGTCCATGATATCAAAGTGTTCCGCGATGCCAAGGTGATCGACGTATTGCAGAGTTCTTCCTTTGAAATTCTGCGACGCGAAAATCAACTCGAGGCGGCAAGGCTCGACGGAACCTTAACCGCGGTCCTTCGCGTCCCTGATCTGCGGGTTGGCGACGAACTGGAGGTCGGCCTGACCACATTCGTGAGCGATCCCACGCTCGGACGTAAGCAGGCCGGCGTTCTCATGCTCACGCCAAGTCCGTCGCCTGGCCGATACCATGTGGGACTGAGTTGGGATCAGGGCCGCAAGCCCAACGTCAAGGCGACCGCCGACATGGCGGCGGCAGTGATGAATGGAGAGCGGGCGGTTGATTTCCGGTTCGACAATCCAGCCGCGCTGTCGCCGCCGAAGGACGCACCAGCGCGGTATCAGTGGCAACGCGCCGTCGAATATAGCGATTTCTCCGACTGGGCCGCCGTTTCGCGCCATTTCGCCCCGCTTTATGCAAAAGCCGCGACGCTTTCTCCCAATTCTTCGATTAAGACCGAGGCCGCCGGGATTGCTGCTGCGCAAAGGCTTCCGTTGGATCGCGCAAGCGCAGCGCTGAAGCTGGTCCAACAAGACGTGCGCTACATCTATGTGGGCCTCAACGGCGGCAATCTGACCCCGGCCTCAGCGGACGAAACCTGGCAGCGCCGTTATGGTGATTGCAAGGGGAAAACCGCGTTGCTGCTAGCAATCCTTGGCGAATTGGGGATCAATGCGGAGGCCGTGCTCGTAAATTCGAGCGGGGCCGACGACGGCCTCAACCAGCGTCTGCCGAGCCCGGAGTTGTTTGATCACGTGCTTGTTCGCGCGCGCATCGACGGCGCGGTCTATTGGCTTGATGGGACGCTCCCCGCGGTCGCTTCGCCCACCGCTCGGCCCGTCTTCCCGGTCAGCTGGGTCTTGCCGCTGACGGTTCGAGGGAGTGCTCTCGAGAACTTGGAGTGGCATCCGGCAAGCACGCCCGACGAAATCAACTTGTTCGAAATCGATGCACGCGCTGGCTTTGACAAGCCGGCGCGGATCGTATCGACGGCAATCGTCCGTGGCGTCAAAGGCCTGCAGGAGCAGATACAATTCTCCTCGGTGACTACCGGGCAGTTGCTGGATGCGTTCCGGCAGAACGCGATCGGTGGTGTTTGGCAAGCGATTGACGATGTCCAATGGCATTATGATCAGAAAGCGAGCGCAAGCATTCTGACGATCAGTGGTTCCGGAACAATGGATTGGGATGACGACGGCGATGGTCGAAAATCGTTGTCTCTTCCAGGAGGCGGGTTTAACCCGCCGGAGCGGCGGGCGCGGGCGCCGTATCAGAACCGGGATGTGCCTTATTACACGAAGCCCGAGTACACTTGCCATGTCACAACGGTCCGATTGCCCGCTTCGACACAGGCGAGACAATGGTCATCCAAACCCAGCTTCGATACCCGCATATTCGGGAGGAACTATTATCGTTCGTGGGAACTGCGCGATGGATCTATACGCATGGTTCGCGGATCGCGCATCGAACAACCGGAGATAGATGCGACCACCGCGCAACGTGACAACGCTCGGATCGCCGCGTTCGACAACAGCATGGGCTGGATCGTCTACAATCCCTCCGGTCAAAAGGCTGCCGTCGGCAACGGAGAGAAAGTGCCTGCTACCTATGATTTCGACTGGACGGCGAGTGGAGTGCCGTGCGCGTCCTCTGCAAAGCTCAACTAAGTAGCGAACAGATACGGGGTCCTTGCTAATGTCCGCAATGGGTCGTTAGCCGACGGTCCGCTTACGATCCACACAGGCGTGATGTGGACTTGGGGGTGGCAACGATACGCTTGGTACAGGTGAAATCGGCGCCCCCTAGCGTTCGCACCAAGCCGATCTGGTCACCACCGGCGTCGCGCTTTCTCGTTAGGCTGCACGATCCGTTGGCGGAACCAGTCGGCCAATTCGTCCTCGCTGACCTCGCCCGCGGCGAGCGCGAGCATCGTCGCAATCGCGTCTTGAATTTCAAACTTTAACGCGATGTCATTGGTGACCAGGAACAGCCGCGCGAGAACCCAAGCGGTGCGTTTATTGCCGTCGACAAAGGCGTGATTGCGCGCAATTCCAAAGGCGGGCGCAGCAGCAAGATCGGCAGCATCGGGGTCGCCATAGGCAGCCAGATTCTGCGCCCGCGCCAGCGCCGACTCGAGCCCGTTCAAATCGCGGACGCCGCTTGGCCCGCCATGTTCGGCCAATTGCCGGTCATGGACCGCCGCTGTGACCGATGAACCGATCCAGATCCACTCGCTCATTTGGCTAGAACGCGCAAAATCTCCCGATCTTCGCGCATGATGGCTTCGGCCAATTCCATCTGGCGCGCGAATTCAGGATCATAAGCACTGAACCGGAAGCTGCCATCGGGTGCTTCACTGACGTACAATTGATCGCCGCGATCGACCCGCAGGCGCGCGAGCATCTCTTTGGGGAATACGACACCGGTCGAATTGCCGATCTGGATGAGCTTGAGGGGCTTGTTCATACACATGTTATAACTCGATATCGTCGCAGCCGCAACCAATCGCTTGGCACTAGACGAAACGCCGCCTTATAGCCGAACCCAATGTCCGACCTTTTCGCTTCCGGTTCCGCCGCCCCCATCCCCGACAATTACGACGCGTCCGCGATCGAGGTGCTCGAGGGGCTTGAGCCGGTCCGCCGACGCCCCGGAATGTATATCGGCGGGACCGACGCGCGGGCGCTCCACCACCTCGCCGCCGAAGTCATCGACAATAGCATGGACGAGGCCGTCGCGGGCCATGCCACGCGCATCGAAGTCACGCTCGATCCCGGCAACCGCCTGACCGTGACCGACAATGGTCGCGGCATCCCGGTCGATGCGCACGCCAATTATCCCGGCAAGTCGGCGTTGGAAGTGATCATGACCACGCTCCATTCGGGCGGAAAGTTCGAGGGCAAGGCTTATTCCACGAGCGGCGGGCTCCATGGCGTCGGGGTGAGCGTGGTCAATGCGCTGTCGACCGAGACAATCGTCGAGGTCGCGCGCGACAAGAAGCTCTACCGCCAGTCCTTTTCGCGCGGGGTCGCGACCAGCGCGCTCGCGGAGATCGGCGCCGTCCCTAACCGCCGCGGCACTGCGGTCAGCTTCGTTCCCGACCTCGACATTTTCGGGCCCGACGCGGCA
>JBKJTQ010000112.1:0-5051 GCA_046589895.1 Sphingomicrobium sp. | reverse complement strand
CGCCGCCGCGGTCGGGGTCGGGGCGCGCCGGTCGCTGGCAAAGTCGATCAAGGTGGTGTCGGTCTCATGCCCGACCGCGCTGATCAGCGGGATCGGCGAGGCGGCGGCGGCGCGCACCACTTCCTCCTCGTTGAAGGCCCACAAATCCTCGATCGATCCCCCGCCGCGCGCGACGATTAGCAAGTCGGGGCGCGGCACCGGGTCACCGGGCAGGATCGCGCCGAAGCCGCGAATCGCCGCCGCGATCCTCGCCGCGGCGCCTTCGCCCTGTACCGGGACCGGCCAGACGATGACATGCGTCGGACAGCGATCCTCGAGCCGATGGAGGATGTCGCGGATCACCGCCCCGGTCGGCGAGGTCACCACCCCGATGACGCGCGGCAGGAACGGCAGGCGGCGCTTCTTGCCCTCATCGAACAACCCTTCCGCCGCCAGCGTCCGCCGTCTTTGGTCGAGCAGTGCCATCAGCGCCCCCGCCCCGGCGAGCTCCATGCGATTGACCATGATCTGGTACTTCGAGCGACCGGCATAAGTGGTGAGTTTGCCCGTCGCGATCACCTCGGCGCCATCTTCGGGGCGGAAGGCGAGGCTTCCCGCCTGCCCCTTCCAGATCACCGCGTCGATGCACGCGCCCTCGTCCTTCAACGTGAAGTAGCAATGCCCCGAGGCATGGCGCTTCCACCCCGAAATCTCGCCGCGCACGCGGACGTGGCCGAAGGCGCCCTCGACCGTGCGTTTGAGCGCGCTCGACAATTCGCTTACGCTTTGCGCGGGCGAATTGTCGCCGGGGTGCTGGCTCGCTATCAGGCCGGGGTCGTCTTTATCGGGGCCGAGGTCTGGGCCAAAATCGGGAACGTGCATGAACATCCTGCTGCTGGGGTCGGGCGGACGCGAAGATGCGCTGGCGTGGCGGCTTAGGCAATCGCCAAGCTGCGACGCGCTGATCGCCGCGCCGGGCAATCCGGGGATATCGCGCTGGGCCGAATGCTTTGCGATCGACCCATGCAATGCGATTTTGGTGGTCGACATCGCCACCGCTCATGCGATCGACCTGATTGTCATCGGCCCTGAAGCCCCGCTCGTCGCCGGGGTCGCCGATGTCGCGCGCGCCGCGGGCTTCGCGGTGTTCGGGCCGAGCGCCGCGGCGGCGATGCTCGAAGGCAGCAAGGGCTTCACCAAGGATTTGTGCGCCCGGGCAGGGATCCCGACCGCCGCCTATGTTCGCGTCGGAACCGAGGCCGAAGCAATGGCCGCGCTCGATAGGTTCGCGATCCCGGTGGTGATCAAGGCCGACGGCCTCGCCGCGGGCAAGGGGGTGACCGTCGCCATGAGCCGCGCCGAGGCCGAGGCGGCGATTTCCGCGGCGGGCGACGGTCCGATGGTGATCGAGGAATTTCTCGACGGGGAAGAAGCGAGCCTGTTCGCACTGATTGACGGGGAGCGCGCGGTCGTGCTCGCCAGCGCGCAGGATCACAAGCGGGTCGGCGAAGGCGATACCGGTCCCAACACCGGCGGCATGGGGGCTTACTCCCCGGCCCCGATCCTCACCCCCGAGCTCGAAGCGCGGGCAATGCGCGATATCGTCGAGCCGACCGCGCGCGCGATGGTCGCGGCGGGGACGCCATTTTCGGGAATCCTCTTCGCCGGCCTCATGCTCACCCACGACGGGCCCAAGCTGATCGAATATAATGTCCGCTTCGGCGATCCCGAATGCGAAGCGATCATGCCGCGGATCGGGGGCGATTTCGCCGCCTTGCTCCACGCGGTCGCAACCGGCGCGCCGTTCGACGCGCCCGAGCTCAGCGACCGCTCGGCAATGACCGTGATCATCGCCGCCACAGGCTATCCCGCGAGCGCCAGGCGGGGCGGCGCGATCGACGGGATCGAGGCCGCCGAGCGGGTCGAGGGCGTAACCGTGTTCCACGCCGGCACCGCGCACCACTCGTCGGGGGCGCTGCTCGGCAGCGGCGGGCGCGTGCTCGCGGTCACGGCGATCGCCGACAGCCTCGCCAATGCGCGCGCCCGCGCCTATCGCGGGGTCGACGCGATCGCTTTTGCCGACGGATTCCACCGCCGCGACATCGGCTGGCGCGAACTGGGGCGGAACTCATGAACCGGGCGATAATCTTCCTGTCGGGCGCCGCCGCGACGATCGCCGCGAGCGCGCTGTGGCACGGCCCGCTCGGCGCCGGAGATCGGCTCGCCACCCGCGCCGACAAGATCGCACGGGCGACACTCGACTATTATGAAATGCCCGCGGTGTCGGCGCGGCTGGCGCGCAATCCGCTGGCGCGGGTAATCATCCTGTCGGGCCCGGCCGACGACTTTCAGCGCAGCGAATTGCTGCGCATCATGAGCCAGGTGCCGGGGGTCAACGAAGCTCGCTGGGACCCCGTCTCCCTGCCGCAGGAGGCGCGTTGATGACGCTGCCTCTGTTCATCGAGGCCGCGCTGCTTGGCCTGTTCGGGTTCAGCCTTGGACTATTGCTGACCTATCTGGTCGAGCTGCGCCGTCGCGCGCGCCGCTTTTACCGCCGCTGGTAAAAGGAGGAATATCTTGATTGTGTTGTGGAACGAATATTGGCCGGTGATCCTGGCCGGCCTGCTGATCGGCGTGATCGTCGGCTATCTGATCTTCCACCCGCGCCAGCGCGTGAGCTTGTCGAACGACACGCCGGTCCGCCCGCACATGACCGCCACCGCCGGACAGCCGCCGCGCGCCAGGGGCCAGGGAATCGCCGATGAAGCCCCGCGCGCCACCGGCGACGTTGCCGGGCTAATACTCAGCGCGGATGTCAGCGCGCAATTGCCAGCCGCCGTTGGCGAGCCCGACAATCTTCAGGCGCTGAAAGGCGTCGGCCCCAAGCTCGCCGTGATGCTCAATGCGCAAGGCCTGACGAGCTTCGAACAGCTAGCAAGCCTCTCCCCGGGGCAGGTCGAAGCGATCGATGCCGGTCTAGGCGCCTTCCGCGGGCGCATGTCGCGCGACCGCGTCGTCGAACAAGCGCGCTATCTCGCCCGCGGCGACCTCGACGGCTATAGCCGGAATTTCGGGGCGCTTTAGGCGATGCCCGCACGGGCTTACCTTAAGCCGGCCCTGAAACTTCGCCCGCCGCGGTTTCGCTGCGCTTGCGCGAACGGCGGCTGACGAGCAATTTGTCGATCTTTCGCCCGTCCATGTCGACGATCTCGAACTTGAACTGGTCGAAGCGAAAAGTTTCACCGGTCTCGGGAATGCGTTTGAGTACCCACAAGGCAAACCCCGCAACGGTCGAATAATCGCGCTCGGCGGGCATTGAGAGACCCAAGCGGTCGGACAGCAAATCGGCACTCGCTGCACCCGACACCAGCCAGCTGCCATCCTCGCGCTCGACGCACGGCGGATCCTCGCCCTCGTCGAGGTCGTTGGCGAACGCCCCCGCCAGCGCCGCGAGCAGCGAACCCGGGGTGACGATCCCGTCGAGATGGCCATATTCGTCATGCACCAACGCCAGCGGAACCTCAGCACTGCGCAGCACCGCGAGCGCGTCCATCGCGTCCATCAGGTCGGGAATCACCGGCGCCGGACGCATTAGTTTGGCAAGGTCGATTTCTTCGCCGTTGAGCAGCGACGCGAGCATGTCGCGGGTCGAGACCACCCCCACGATCTGGTCGGCAGAACCCTTGGCCACCGGCAGGCGGCTATGCGGGGTCGCGGCAAGCTCGGCGCGGATTTCCTCGCGCGAACAGCCAAGGTCGATCCAGTCAATGTCAGTGCGCGGGGTCATGATTTCACGCACCGGGCGATCGGCAAGCCGCACGATCCCCGAGATGATCGCGCGCTCGCTTTCCTCAAGCACGCCCGCGGTCTGCGCCTCGGCGACGACGAGATGGAGCTCCTCGGCGGTCACCACATTCTTGCTCTCGCGATCGAGCCCGAGGATCCGGAAGATCAGCGCGCTAGTGCGGTCCAGCAACCACACGAACGGCGCGGTGACGCGCGACAAGATGTTCATCGGGCGCGCCATGATCGACGCGATCTTTTCGGGATTTCTAAGCGCGAACTGCTTGGGAACAAGCTCGCCGACGATCAGCGACAAATAGGTCGTAATGACGATGACGATGGTGAAGCCGACCGTCTGCGCGGTGTCGGGAGCAAGACCGGCATAGACGTGGAGCCGTTCGGCGAGCGGTCCGCCAAGGGTCGCGCCCGAGTAAGCGCCGGCCAGAATGCCGATCATCGTGATCCCGATCTGCACGGTCGACAGAAAGCGGCTCGGATTGGCGGCGAGGAGCAGCGCGGCCTTCGCCCCCGCCGATCCCGACTTGGCCATCGCCCTCAGCCGCGCCTCACGCGACGAGACGATCGACAGCTCGCTCATCGCGAATACGCCGTTCAGTGCGATCAGCGCCAGGATCAGGACGATGTCAAACCAGGGAATGGGCGCCAAGGGTCCGCTCATGATGAAAGCTCTCCATGCCGCCAAAGCGACGGCACGGCAAGGCAGGGCAAGATCGATAAGCAGCCGGAACTATCGGCGGCTGTTGCCGTTCCCATACCAAATTCAATAGCATTCGGAGATGATTTCATGCGCATGTTCCGCACTATCACGGCGCTCGCTCTGTCGGGCGCGGTCATCGCCACCGCAGCCTGCACCACCGACCCCTACACCGGCCAGCGCACCATCTCGCGCACCGCGATCGGGGCCGGGGTCGGGCTGATCGGCGGTTATCTCGCCGGCGATGTGGTCGGCGGGCGCAGCGACCGCCGCGCCAAGATCATCGGCGCCGGGGTCGGCGTCCTCGCCGGGGGCGCGGTCGGCGCCTATATGGACCGCCAGGAGGCCGAGCTTCGACGCCAGACCGCGGGCACCGGGGTCGACGTCATCCGCAACGGCGACGACCTCATCCTGCGCATGCCGTCGGGGATCACATTCCCGGTCGACAGCTACACCATTCAGCCGCAGTTCCAGCAGACCCTTAACGAGGTCGCGCGCACGCTCGGCAGCTACAACCAGACCTACGTCGACGTTCTCGGCCACACCGATTCTACGGGCAGCGACCAGTATAACC
>JBKJTQ010000159.1:0-3934 GCA_046589895.1 Sphingomicrobium sp. | reverse complement strand
ACGGCATTGTCGGCGAGCGTGGCGGACCCGAGCTTGCGCGTGGTCGAGAAAGCGATCGCCTCGTCGAGCGCGCGGCGCGCGCTCGACGAGGCGATTGCGTTCGCTTCGACGCGCAGGCTCGGCAACGCCACGCTCGCCGGCAATGCCGTGACGCAAGCCAATCTCGCCGACATGGCGACCGCCCTCGACGCCTCGGCGTTGCTCATCGCACGCGCCGCTTGGGCGCAGGACACCTCGCCCGCCGACAACCGCCGCGCCGCCGCGATGGCCAAGCTTCACGCCACCGAATCCGCGCAGAAAGTGATCGACGCCGCGGTCCAGCTTCATGGCGGGATGGGAGTTACAAAAGGCGCGATGGTCGAAAGCCTGTACCGCGAAATTCGCGCGCTTCGCATTTACGAGGGCGCGTCCGAAGTGCAGCGGCAGATCATCGCCCGCGACCTGTTGAAGGAGCATCGCGAATGAATATCCTCCAACCCCCTGGCTGGCCCCGCCCCAAGGGCTATTCGAACGGCATCAGCGCGCGCGGCCGCTTGATCTTCACCGCCGGGGTGATCGGCTGGGACGAGCGCGAAATGATCGTCTCGCACCGCTTCGACCAACAATTCGCGCAGGTGCTGAGGAACATCGTCACGATCCTCGCCGAGGATGGCGCGCGCCCCGAGCATATTGTCCGCATGACGATCTACGTCACCGACCTCACCCAATATCTCAGACTGCGAGACGAGCTCGCTCCGATCTGGAAATCGGTCATCGGCAGCCACTATCCGGCGATGGCGCTGGTCGAAGTCAAGGCGCTCGTCAACAGCGCGGCGCTTGTCGAAATCGAGGCGACCGCGGTGGTCGAGGATTAACGTGAACCGTCATTGCGAGAAGCGCAGGACGAACAATCCAGTCGCCGCCGCTGGATTGCTTCGCTGCGCTGTCAATGACGCGGTAAGGCGATGAGATACGATCCGTTCGCTCGTGACCATCTTCCGCCGCCCGAGCAGCTTCCCGAGTTCCGCCTGCTCGACTATCCCGACCGCCTCAACGCCGCCGCCGAATTGCTCAGGGGCGGCTCCCCCGATGCGCTTGCGGTGGTCAACGACCATGGCCGCTGGACCTATGCCGAGCTCGACTCCTTGTCAGGGCGGATCGCGCGGCTGCTGGTCGATGAGCATGACTTCATCCCCGGCAACCGCGTCTTGCTGCGCGGCCTGAATGGCTACACCATGTTCGCGGCGTGGCTTGCCGTGCTCAAGGCGGGCGGGGTGGCGGTCGCGACCATGCCCCTGCTCCGCCCCGGCGAAATCGCGACCGTGATCGACCGCGCACGGGCCAGTCATGCGATCATCGACAGCCGCTTCATCGTCGACTTCCGCGAGGCGGCGAGCCAGACGCGGCACATCAAGCATCTCATCAAATATGACGGAGACTTCGGCCACGGCGAACTCGAAGCGCGCACCGCCGCGCTCGCGCCGCTCGCCCCGCTCGACACGGCGCAGGATGAACCCGCGCTCATCGCCTTCACCAGCGGCACCAGCGGCGTTCCAAAAGGCTGCGTCCACTTCCACCGCGACCTGCTCAGCCCCTGCGACACCTTCGCCAAGGCGCATTTCGCTTGTGGGCCGGGCGATATCGTGATGACCTCGGCGCCGATCGCTTTCACTTTCGGCCTCGGCGCGAGCCTGCTGTTCCCGCTTCGCGCAGGTGCCGCCACGGCGACGATCGAGCAGTCAAGTCCGGCGGCGATGCTCGACGCAATTACCCGGCACGGCGTCACCCACCTCGCCACCGCCCCGACCGCCTACAAGGCGATGCTCACACAACCCGCTCTTGATGATGCGCTCAAGTCGCTCACCACCTGCCTTTCGGCCGGTGAGCATCTGCCCAAGGCGGCGTGGGAAGCGTGGAAGGACCGCACCCAAATCGCCATCGTCGATGGCATTGGCGCGACCGAGTTGATGCACATCTTCATCAGCGCGAGCGGCGCCGACATCCACCCGGGCAGCACCGGCAAGGCGGTGCTGGGCTATACCGCCGCGATCCTCGACGAAGCTGGCAACGAACTCGCTACCGGCGAAGGCCGCCTGGCGATCAAGGGCCCGACCGGCTGCCGCTACCTCGACGACTCGCGCCAGGCTGATTACGTCCAAAACGGATGGAACATCACCGGCGACACCTATGCAAAAGATGAGGACGGCTATTACTGGTACCGCGCTCGCAGCGACGACATGATCGTCAGCTCGGGCTACAACATCGCCGCCCCCGAAGTCGAAAACGCCCTCCTCGCCCACCCCGCCGTCGCCGAATGCGCGGTGATCGGCGTGCCCTGCGAGGAGCGCGGGCAGAAGGTGAAAGCGTTCATCGTTCTCGCGCTTGGCGTAACGTCGAGCACCGCGATCGAGGCGGAGCTAAAGAATTTCGTTAAAGCAACGATTGCGCCGTACAAATATCCGCGCGAGATCGAGTTCGTCGACGATTTGCCGAAGACCGCGAGCGGCAAATTAAGGCGCGCCGAGCTGCGTCAGCGCGGTTAGCGGGACCGCAGCGCCCGCCGCACCGCTTCAACCACCCCGCCGAACAGCAAGTGCGACGCATAGCTGTAGGCGTGCGATATCGCCGGTGCCTCGGTCGGCGCCTTGCCGAGTTCTGCGGCCGGAACCGCCAGTTCGTCGAACAGGGTCGCGGTGGTCAACCCGAAGCCGCTGCCAAGCCCCTTGGTTACCGCCGGTCGATATTCGGCGATCAATCCATACGCCGCGCCCAGCGCCGCGCCGAACAGATAATGGACTGCATTGCCAGCCTGCTTCTCATTGGCTTCGGCCAACGGCTTGCCGGTCACCGGACGGCTCGCCTTGCGCGCTGCCTTGACCGTCGCCGGATCGCCCGACGCTGGCATCGGCACCACCTTCGCCCAGATCTTCTGAAACTGGTCCATCGCGAACGCCGCGATCAGCCCCGCGGCGAGGCCTGCGGCGAGGCCGCGCAGCGGGGCGGGAGAACAAGGAGCAATGGTCGAATACCTTTCGGCCGTTCAACGGACCATGCGCCACCCCGTTCCTGCACGCGCCTGCCCTATCGCGAGAACACCGCGCCGTGCGGCTTGCCATCCCCAGTCCAGCCGTGCGGCCAAGCGCGTCTGGCGAAACTGAAGCCGGACTGCCCGTCCTCGCCGCGGAACGTCTCGTCAATGCTCAACGCGCCGGTCTTTTCATTTAGCTTGAGCAAGTGCATCCGATCGCCGGGCTCGCCGGACGTTATCACGACCCGCCGCGAAATCGGGTCCCACCCGGTCCAGTGCGGGTCATACGTGTCGCTGATCGTCAGCCGCGACACTTCGACCGGCCTCGCTCCGTCGGCGATATCGAGTACGATGAAACCGTGAATATTCGGCACGCTCTGCACGAGATAATGGCCGATGATCGTCGGTACGCCGCACCAGCTCCCCGGAAACTGGTGGACCAGCGCAGCCTTGGGCGTCGCGCTGTCCATGCCGGTCACGCGCTGAATCCCGCACGACAATGTCTGGATATAGACCGCGCCGTCGGGCCCGGCCCGCGCTTCCTCGGGCGAGATATGGCCAGACATCTTCGGCCCGGGGTCGAGCCGGTAGGTGCCTAGCAGCTTCAGGTCCGACAGGCGGAACAATTGATAGGTGTTGCTGGTGAGGAGATAATCGTCCCCCATCGGCGAGTTGGTGACGATCACCCGGTCGATTTTCGGCAGGACCGCGAGGCTGTAGGGCAGCAGCCCCTCGCCCGCATACGCCGGGTCGGCATTGCTCACCGCGCGCACCAGCTTGCCCGAATCGTCAATCTCGACCAGCCCGCCGCTCTTGCCGCTCATCGACATTTTGCCGTCGCGATCGGCGTACTGGAAGCTCGCCAGCACATTGCCATTGGGCAGCCGCAGGAAGCTGTGCGGCATCGAATAACCGCCGAGGCTCTCG
>JBKJTQ010000211.1:0-2590 GCA_046589895.1 Sphingomicrobium sp. | reverse complement strand
CGCGCGGCCCGGGCGGGACGCAGATAAAGGAGCAGCGCCGGGCGAAGCATAGCGGGAGCGTCGCGCTCGACGGTACGCACGGGCGTTTCAGCTACGGCACTGCCGTCGCGTACACCGGCGCGCATTTCGACACGAATTTCGACATCTTTCCGGCCCAGCGGGTGCGATTGTCGGCTTATTGGCTGGCAAGCGCGCGGATCGCCTATCGGCTGGTCGACCCGGTCGAGCTTCACCTGCGCGTCGCCAATGCGTTCGACGACCGCTATCAGGATGTCGTCGGCTATCGCACCGAGGGGAGGAGCGTCCATGCTGGTATCCGCCTGGACCTTGGCCGCTAGCGCGAGCTTGCGCGTCGCCTCGCTCGACCTGTGCGCCGACGAATATCTGCTGCTTCTCGCGCTGCCGAGCGAAATTGCCTCGGTCAGCCGGGTGTCACAGGATCCAGCGGACAGCGCGCTGTGGCGGCAGGCGCGGCGCTATCCGGCCAATCAGCGCGGGCTAGAAAGCGTCATCGGGACGCGCCCGACGCTTTTGCTGAGCACCGGCGGCGGAGGGCGCGCTACTGGTCTGATCGCCGAGCGGCTTCATATCCGTACGATGACGCTGCGCTATCCGGGGTCGATCGCCGACGTCGAAGCGACAATGGTTCGTGTGGCGCGCGCGCTAGGCGATGCGCGGCGCGCCGACGGTTGGCGCAGGCGATTGGCGCGGCTCAAGACAACCCTCCTTTCCCAGCGCGATACGATCTTCCTGTCGAGCGGCGGAAATAGCGTGCCGGCGGGATCGCTCGGCGCGCAATGGATGGCGCTTGGCGGGTTGCGCCAGCGTCCGCTGCCCGGCGGGAGGGCAAGCCTTGAAACATTGGCGACCGGGCCGCCGCAAGTCCTGCTTCGCTCGACCTATCGCCGCAATCAGCCGTCGCTGGGGCAGCGCTGGCTCGACCACCCGCTGGCGCGACGGTCGGCGGCGCGAAGCATCGACACAGACGGCCGCTCATGGACTTGCGCCGGGCCCCTGATGGTCGCCGAAATCGAGCGTTTGAGGGGGCTTCTATGAAGTTCTTGATATTATTCCTGATGATCGCACTGGCGGCGCTGCATTTGTTGTGGCCGCTCGCGCCGTTGCGGATCGATTCCCACCTCGGGCTCACCTTGCTCGTCGAGCTTCGCCTGCCGCGCACATTGATCGTGATCGGTTATGGCGGCGCTATGGGGATCAGCGGCGCTGCGCTCCAGGCCTTGTTTGCCAACCCTCTCGCCAGCCCCGACATCAGCGGCGCGTCGAGTGGGGCGGCGTTGGGCGCGGTGCTGGGCGGATATTGGCTCGGCTTCAGCCAGCCGCTCGCGCTCGCGGCGTGCGGCGCGGCAGGCGCGGGCGCGGCGATGGTCATGTTGCTAACGCTCGCCGGGCGCCGCGCCGACAGTGCGACTTTGCTTCTCGCCGGGCTTGCCATTTCGCTTGCGGCCGGCGCTGCGACGAGCCTCGCGCTCGCGCTCGCCCCCTCGCCCTTCGCCTTCTACGACGCCTTCGAATGGCTGATGGGGAGTGTCGTCGACCGCAGCCTTGGCCAGGCCGCCGCGGCGCTGGTCCCGGCGGGGATTGCCTGCGCCTTGCTGCTGCGGCGCGCGCGCACGCTCGACCTGATCGCGCTGGGCGAGGATGTCGCGGCCTCGCTCGGTCACCGACCTCGCCGCCTCGCGCGCGAAATCGTCGGCCTGTCGGCGGTGGCGGTGGGGGCCTTCGTCGCGGTGGCAGGGGCAATCGGTTTCGTCGGGCTGGTCGCGCCAGTGCTGGCTCGGAGGCTCACCCAAGGCCATCCGGGGCGTGCGATGCTGCCCGCGGCGGCGATCGGGACGATCCTGCTGACCCTTGCCAACCTCGCGGTGCGTGCCATCCCCGTCGACCGCCCGCTACCGATCGGAGTGCTCACGGCGTTGTTCGGCACGCCTTTGTTCCTGTACCTGATCGTCAAGATGCGCCGATCAGTGACGTCATGACGGCATTGGCCGCCGAGGACATCGCTCTGCCCGGGCGCCTGTTATCGACAGACCTGAGCGTTGACGGCGGGCATTATATCGCACTGGTAGGCCCCAACGGGGGAGGCAAGACGAGCCTGCTGCGCGCACTCGCCGGAGTCGAGGAAGCGACCGGCGAGGTACGCATCGACGGCGAGGAGGTCGCGCTGCTTGGGGAGGCTAGACGGCGAGCTTTGCTCGCTTTTCTCCCCGCCTCGCGCGACCTTGGCTGGCCGATCTCGGCGCGCGATGTGATCGCGCTGGGTCTGGGGCAGCGAGACGGACAGCGCATTGCCGCCTTGATCGAGCTATTCGAACTGGATGCGTTAGCCGACCGCGCGATCAACCTCCTCTCGACGGGCGAGCGGACTCGAGTCCTGCTGGCGCGCGCGATGGCGGCTCGGCCAAGGCTTTTATTGCTCGACGAGCCGTTCGCCAATCTTGAGCCTTATTGGGTGCTTCGCCTGAGCGAAATTCTTCGCGCCCTCGCCGACCAGGGGACGCTGGTGCTGATCGCGCTCCACGACCTCGGCCAGCTTAATCGGTTCGATCGCGTGCTCCTGATCGCCGACGGC
>JBKJTQ010000185.1:0-2823 GCA_046589895.1 Sphingomicrobium sp. | reverse complement strand
CGTCTCGAGCAGGAGGTCGGAGTCGGCGTCGGGGGCGAGGCACGTGCTGCGCAAGCGCGCCCAGATGAAGCTCAAGATTCGCGCGATGAGCTCGGAATCCAAGGCGTCGGCCTACATCGTGGGCTCGCTGCCGTTCATCGTTTTCGGCCTCGTCTACATGGTCAACCCGCAATATCTCGGCGGCTTCTTCGTCGACCAGCGGCTGATTGTCGCCGGATTGGGCGGCATGCTGTGGATGTCAATCGGCGTGTTCATCATGGCCAAGATGGTCAGCTTCGAGATTTAAAGGGCGCAACGATGAATGGTCATCCCACTCTTTTAGGCGTCGATGTCATGTGGGTCGCCACTGTGCTCAGCGCGGTTGCTACCTTGGCCGTGCTCACCGCCATCTATGCCGCGACTACCGTGCGCGACCCGATGGCGCGTCGCGTCAAGGCGCTCAACGATCGCCGCGAACAACTGAAGGCGGGGATCGTCGCATCGACCAACAAGCGCAAGAAGCTGACCAACAAGAACGCCGCCGCCGATCGCGTTCGCGGCATCCTCGGCAGCTTCAAGATGCTCCAGGACGACCAGATCAAGAAGACCCAGGTGCGCCTGATGCAGGCCGGTATCCGCACCAAGGAACTCGCCTTCTTCATCATCTTCGCACGCTTCGTCCTGCCCGTCGTGCTCGGGATCGGCGCGGTCGTACTCATCTATGTCGTCGATTATTTCCCCGATTGGTCGGGGTTCAAGAAATATGCCTTCGTCGCGGGCACGCTGATGCTCAGCTACAAGGCCCCTGACCTATGGCTGTCGAACAAGGTCAAGAAGCGTTCGCACGCGGTCCGCAAGGGCCTTCCCGACGCGCTCGATCTGCTCGTCATCTGCGCCGAGGCTGGCCTCACCGTCGACGCCGCGTTCAGCCGCGTGGCGCGCGAATTGGGCAAGGCCTATCCTGAGCTGGGCGACGAATTCGGGCTCACCGCGATCGAGTTGGGCTTCCTCAACGAGCGCCGCAGCGCGTTCGAGAATCTCGCCACGCGCGTTGATCTGGAGGCGGTGCGCGGGGTCGTCACGACGATGATCCAGACCGAGAAATACGGCACCCCGCTGGCCTCGGCGTTGCGCGTGCTGTCGGCCGAATTCCGCAACGAGCGAATGATGCGCGCCGAGGAAAAGGCCGCGCGCCTGCCCGCGATCATGACCGTGCCGTTGATCCTGTTCATCCTGCCGACGCTGTTCGTCGTTATCCTCGGGCCTGCCGCCTGCTCGATCAGCGACAGCTTCATCGGCGGCGCCTGAGCTACCTCTCACCGGGGGCGAAAATCGCCGTCGCCCTTCGGGGCGGCGGCGGCATTCGTTTCGGGCCCCCGCCGCGCCGAGCGACGCTATTCGTTTCGGGCCCCCGCCGCGCCGAGCGGCGGTATTCGTTTCGGGAACGCAAAGGCGCCGCGAAGCATTAACCCAGCAACATCTCGCAACAGGGGTCGAACCATGCTTAGCTTCACATCGGATCAATGGGTGATTGTCGCCCTGATCTTCGTTCTCGGGCTGCTCGTCGGCGGCTTCATTTTCTCGGGCGGCGGCCGCAAGTGGAAGCACCGCTACAATAGCGAAGTCGACCGCCGCGCCGACCTTGAGCGCACGCACGGCGCGCGTGAAAAAGAGTGGCGCGAACAGGACAGCCTGCGCACCGCGGCGCTCAAGGATCGGGAGCGCGATGTGGTTCGTGACCGGAGCGCGCGCGATACCGACGGCGACGGGGTCCGCGACGTCAACGACCGCGACCCGGTCGACGACCGCAAGCTGTAAGCGCTACCCCTCGATCCGCGAAAAGTCCGCGACGTGATGGACCGCGTCGCGGAAGCGCAGCAGCAGGTTGAGCCGCCGGGCACGGACCGCACAGTCGGGATCATTGACCGTCACCGTCTCGAAAAACGCATCGATGGGCGCGCGCAGCAACGCCAGAGTCGCCATCGCGGCGGTGAAATCTTCGGCCTCGATCGCGGCAGCCGCCTTTGGTTCGGCTTTATCGAGCGCGGCGATCAGCGCCGCCTCGTCGGGATGAATTTCTGCATCCGATCCCGCAGCGGCGTCCCAGTCTTCCTTCTTAAGAATATTCGCCGCCCGCTTGTATCCAGCGAGGAGGTTCGCCCCCTCTCCCGTCTCCACAAACGCCTGCAACGCCTTCACCCGAGCGAGCAGTCGAACAAGGTCATCCTCCCCCCCAAGCGCGAACACAGCATCGATCAGGTCGTGACGAACTCCAGCGTCGCGCTGCTGAACCTTCAGGCGGTCTGAAAGAAACGCGACAATGGCGCCAATGTGACTGCCGCCCAGCCCGTACCCCGTAGTATCAACTCCTTCGATATCATCGTAAAGTTCTTCCGGTTTCTTGGCTACGACATTCAAAGGGTCCAGAAATACTACAAGCCACTTCTGGAAAAACGCAGCAATCGGGAGACGGAGACTATTTTTCTCCAGAATGAAAATCGAACCAAGAGCACTTCGGCGGAGAGCAAACGGATCTTTGGAACCAGTAGGCCTTTCGTCCGCGAAAAAGAATGCGGCGATCGTGTCGAGCTTATCCGCCAAGCTTACCGCCACCGTAACCGGCGCTGTGGGCACCTTATCCCCCTGCCCGACCGGTTTGTAATGATCGCGGATGGCTTCGGCGACGGCTTTGGGTTCGCCTTGGGCCTCGGCGAGATAGCCGCCGATCACGCCTTGCAGTTCGGGGAATTCGCCGACCATTCCGGTGACGAGATCGGCCTTGCAGATGCGGGCCGCGGCGTCGACGAAGCTGGCCAGCTCGCCCTCGCCCGCGATGAGCAAGGG
>JBKJTQ010000080.1:0-2769 GCA_046589895.1 Sphingomicrobium sp. | reverse complement strand
GGCCCCGGCGGACCGGCGACCCCTTTAAATGCCAACGCCCCCACACGGGGAGCGTCGAGACATTACATGCCGTTGGCGACGTTGGTATCAGCGTCGTTGGTCATCATGTCGTTCATTTCCATGCTGTTCATCGACATGTTGGCGTCCATGCCGTTGGCGGCATCGACACCCATCATGTCGTTGGCGACGACATTCTCGGTGGTGAGAGTCTCGTCGACGTTCATCGTATTTTCAGCAGCTTCATTCTTACTGCAAGCCGAAACAGCCAGGGCCGCAGCAGCGACCAGGATAAGAGCACGCATTCTAGACTCCCTTGAAAAATCAGACCTGCTAGCGAGTGTAGCCCCCGCTCTGCAAATCGCGGGCACAATAGTGCGGATTACCCTCGCCCTCAAGGGGCTTGTTCACCCTGCATCAAGTCACTGATAAAGCGAGGGAATCTAGCAAATAGCGCGTCATCGAGCGGCGCCAATGCGGCGCTTCGTCCAAGTGCAGCGAGGCTGGTCACGCCATAATCAGCGATCCCGCACGGAACGATCCCGCCGAAATGCGCAAGGTCAGGCGCGCTGTTGATGGCAAAGCCATGCATCGTCACCCAGCGTTTGACGCGCACCCCGATCGCGCCGATCTTGGCCTCGTGCGCGCCCGCGCCAGTCCAGATACCGATCCGGCCCGGCTCGCGGCGCGCGGCAACTCCGAGGTCGCCAAGCGACAGGATCATCCAGCCTTCAAGCGCGTGGACGAAGCGGCGAATGTCCCTACCGCGTTTCTCAAGGTCGAGGATGAGGTAGCCAACGCGCTGCCCCGGGCCATGATAGGTGTAGCGCCCGCCGCGCCCGGCTTCGTACACCGGGAGGCTCAGCGGATTGGACAGTTCGGCCGGGTCGGCGCTGGTCCCGGCGGTGAACAGGGGCGGATGCTCGAGCAGCCAGACCAACTCTCGCGACTCGCCGGCACGAACCGCGATTGCGCGCGCTTCCATCTCGGCGAGCGCGTCGGGGTAAGGCGTGAGCCCGTCGCTGACCCGCCATTCGATTTCGCCGAGGTCCATCGCGTGCCTGTGCCGCCGCGGCGATGCGACTGCAAGAGCGATTGCCAGTCGCACAGCGCCTGCTTAGGGTCTTCCAAACAATGTTGGAGGGCGTGAGTGCCAGGCAAATTATCAATCGGCGCGGCCTGGAGCGAAGCTGTTGCGCTCGTGCGAAAGGAGCGGCGGCTGCTCGCGCCAGTGGTGTTGGGCCTGATCATGGTGCCGACGGTTCTCACCTCGATGGTGCAGCCGCAGGTCCGACCTGGCGACACGCCGGAGGCCGGAAGCTGGATGATCGTAGCGCTGTTCATGGTCGTGGCGATGATTGTTGGTCAGTTGGCGATCGCGCTCCTCGCCAACGATTGGCGCGGAAGCATCGGTGAAGCGATCGGACGCGCCGCGCGACGGGTTCCGGTGCTTATCATCGCGGGGCTGGTCGTGATCCTCACGGTGATGGTGCCTTTATTCATCGCGGTGACGATCGTGATCGCGCTGGGCGGCATAGCAAGCGGCGACGGAGTCGAACTGATCGGTTCAAACCGCCTCGGCCCGGCGGGTGCGATTGCGGCATTGCTTTCCATCGCCGCAATGATTTTCGTGATGGTCCGCCTGCTACCGCTCGTCGTCGTCGTGGCGAAGGGAAATGACGGACCGATCGCCGCTATCAAACATTGCGCGCGCCTGACGCGCGGCCATTTTTGGAAGTTGCTCGGTTTCGTCTTGTTGATTTCGGTTGCCTTCCTGATCATCGCGGCAGCCGTTTCCGCGGTGCTCGGATCGCTTGTCACCTTGACACTCGGGCGACCCGAGCCGTGGAGCGTATCGCTATTGCTGATCGCGCTGATCGGGGGAACGATCCAGGCCGCCTTCATCACCATTTACACGGTGATGCTGACGCGAATCACGGTTCAGTTGGAAGGCGCGGCAATCAGCGGGACGTGAGGCGCGCCGTCGCGCGGCAATATGCCCGCGAGGCGCGGATCGATAAAGGTTTCGACCTTGCGCGCCACCGCAACGAAGCCCGCGCGGCGATAGGCGGCGAGCGCGGCGGGATGGTCAAGGCTGCAGGTGTGGACGTGGACGCGGGTGGTGCCATCGCTCCAGGCACGCGCGACGGCTTCGGCGAGCAGCCAGCGGCCATGGCCCTGCCCGGCATAAGCGGGGATCAACCCAACGAAGGACAGTTCGCACGCCTTGGCCAGGCGGCGGTCGAGTTCGAGCATTCCTACCGTTGCGCCGGCGTCGCGCACTTCGAATAGTTCGACCGCGGGATGATCGATGATCGCGCTCAGTTGGGTATCGCGCATGACCAGCCGCGAGAACCACAGGCACGGCGCCCCGACCGCGCGGAACAGGCTGCGATACTCGTTCGGCGAGGGGTGAATGCGGTGAAGCTTGAGCGGAGAGGACGGCACTGTCAGCTCGCTCGGGCGCACACATGTTTCGAGATAGGTGACGACGGCGGCGAGCTGACCCGCGGGGACGTTTAACAGGCTCATGGGATCAAACTCACGCCCAGCGCGCCAGCGGGGGCAGGCTCATTAGGATGGCGTCGATATTGCCGCCGGTCTTGAGCCCAAACAAAGTACCGCGATCGTAAAGCAGGTTGAATTCGACATAGCGACCGCGGAATAGGAGCAGCGCTTCACGCTCGGCGTCGCTGAACGGCTGGCCCATGCGCTTGCGCACCAGCTTGGGAAAGATGTCGAGGAACGCCTCCCCAACGTCGCGGGTGAAGG
>JBKJTQ010000050.1:0-7258 GCA_046589895.1 Sphingomicrobium sp. | reverse complement strand
CGAGCGACGACAGGGTGATGGTCGAGCCGGACAATTCTTCGCGGCTCGCCTTGCCAGATTTGGCGGCGTCGGCGAGCCGCGCGACTTCCTTGGCGAGCTGCCACACGCTCTTCGATTGCGCGTCGCGGATCACCGGGACCATCAACCCGCCCGGGGTTTGGGTCGCCATGCCGAGGTGCATCGCGCCGTGGCGGGTGAGCAGCATCGCATCGTCGTCGAAGGTCGCGTTGAGCATCGGCCATTCGACCAGCGCTTTGCCTATCGCCGTGATCAGGAAGGGTAGCAGGGTCAGCTTGCAATATTCGCCGCGATCCTTGTTCATCATCGCGCGCGTGTCTTCGAGGTCGGTGACGTCAAATTCTTCGACCAGGGTGAAATGCGGGATGCGGCGCTTGGCCTCCTGCATATTCTCGGCGATCTTGCGGCGCAGCCCGACGATCTTCGTGGTTTCGTCAGGCCGCGCGGCCGAGGCGCCGTGGGCGACGCTGCCGCCGTGGTAGAGGAGGTAAGAGTCGAGGTCGGCGTGGCGGACGCGGTCGGCAGTGGTCTTGACCTCGCCAAGATCGATCGCGAGGTCGCGCGCGCGTTGGCGCACAGCGGGGGAGGCGAGCACCCCCCTCCCACCAGGGTGAACGTCGGGGTGAAGACTGCCCCCGGCAGCCTTCGGATCATGAGGGGCGTGATCGTGCCCCGACGTTGGGGGGATGTCGCCGGAGGGAGCCGCGGGGGAGGGCTTGTCTTTCTCAATAGCGACAGGCCCTCCCCTGCGCGCTTCGCGCTCATTCCCTCCCGCTCTGGCGGGAGGGGGTTGATCCGCCGTCGCCGATGTTGGAATTTCTTGCTTCATCGCTGCAGTGGCGACGACCGCGCCGTCGCCGAGCGGCTGCTCATCCTTCGACTCGACCGCGCCGACGTCGGCATCGGTTTCGATCTCGACCAGAACGCTGCCAATCGCGATCAGGTCGCCGACTTCGCCAGCGAGCTTGGTCACCGTTCCCGCGACCGGCGATTCCATTTCGACCGTGGCCTTGTCGGTCATCATGTCGGCGAGTTGCTGATCCTCCGCGACGCGGTCGCCGAGCTTAACGTGCCACGCCACGACCTCCGCCTCGGCAATGCCTTCGCCAATGTCGGGGAGCTTGAACTGATAGGTCGCCATTATGCCAGCACTTTCTTGAGAGCATTCTTCAACCTGATCGGGCCGGGGAAATAGACCCATTCATAAGCGTGGGGATAGGGCGTGTCCCACCCCGCGACGCGCTCGACCGGGGCTTCGAGATGATAGAAGCAGCGCTCCTGGACGAGCGCCGACAATTCGGCGCCGAAGCCCGACGTGCGGGTCGCTTCCTGGACGACGATGCAGCGACCGGTCTTCTTGACCGATTCCTCGATTGTCTGAATATCGAGCGGGATCAGCGTGCGAAGGTCGATGACCTCGGCGTCCACGCCATTTTCCTCGACCGCGGCGAGCGTGACATGGACCATCGTGCCATAAGTGAGCATGGTCACAGCCTCGCCCGGCCGGACTATCGCCGCCGTGCCGAGCGGGATCGAATAATGGCCGTCGGGGACCGCGGACGCGGCATGCTTGGCCCACGGCGTTACCGGGCGGTCGTGGTGGCCGTCGAACGGGCCATTGTAGATGCGCTTGGGTTCGAAAAACAGCACCGGGTCGGGATCCTCGATCGCGGCGATCAGCAGGCCCTTGGCGTCATAGGGACTGGATGGGATGACGGTCTTGATCCCGGCGATATGGGTGAACAACGCCTCGGGGCTCTGGCTATGGGTTTGGCCGCCGAAGATGCCGCCGCCATAGGGCGAGCGAATAACCATTGGCATCGCCCATTCGCCCGCGGTGCGATAGCGGATCCGCGCGACCTCGCTGACGATCTGGTCATAGCCGGGATATATATAGTCCGCGAACTGGATTTCGACCACGGGCTTCAAACCATATACCGCCATCCCGACCGCGGTGCCGATGATCCCGCCTTCGCTGATCGGCGCGTCGAACGCGCGGGTTTTTCCAAATTGTTTCTGCAACCCTTCTGTGGCGCGGAACACTCCACCGAAATAGCCGATATCCTCGCCGAACACGACGACATCGGGGTCACGTTCCATCATCACGCGGTGGGCGTCGTTGATCGCCTGGATCATGTTGCGGTTGGTTATCCCGGGCTCGCTCATGACGGTTCGTGCCCGAGATATTCGCGCGCCTCGGTCAACGCCTGCTCGCGTTGCTCGGCGATGTGCCACGGCACTTCGGCAAACACGTCCTCGAACATCGAGGGGATGTCGTCAAACCCCTGTTGGGGAAGGATGCCGAGCTTTTCGGCCTCCTTCTGAGCGGCGCGGACGGTGGCGTCGAGCTCCTGGTCGAGCGCGGAGTCGCGTTCGTCGTCCCACTCGCCAAGCGCGAAGAGATGCGCCTTCAAACGCTCGATCGGGTCGCCCAATGGCCACGCCTGCGCCTCACCCGCGGGGCGATAGCCAGCCGGGTCGTCCGAGGTCGAATGGCCCTCGGCGCGGTAGGTGAAATATTCGATCAGCGTCGGTCCTTTGTTCATGCGCGCGCGATCCGCCGCCCAGCGCGTCGCGGCATAAACCGCGAGCGCGTCATTGCCATCGACGCGCAAGCCCGCGATTCCGTAACCGACGGCGCGCGAGGCGAAAGTCGCCTGCTCGGCCCCGGCGAGCCCCGAGAAGCTTGAGATCGCCCATTGATTGTTGACCACAGCGAGAATCACCGGCGCCCGGTAGACGGCAGCGAAGGTCAGCGCCGAATGAAAGTCGCCCTCGGCGGTAGCGCCGTCGCCGATCCAGCCCATGGCGATGCGGCTGTCGCCCTTGATCGCGCTCGCCATCGCCCAGCCGACGGCCTGCGGATATTGCGTTCCAAGATTGCCCGAAATCGAGAAGAAACCGTGCTTCTTGTCCGAATACATGACCGGCAGCTGGCGGCCCTGGAGCTTGTCGCCCCTGTTCGAGTAGATCTGGCACATCATGTCTTTGAGCGGATAGCCGCGCGCGACGAGCAGCCCCTGCTGTCGATAGGTCGGGAAGTGCATGTCGCCGGCTTCCATCGCGGTCGCCGCCGCCACCGCGATCGCCTCCTCGCCCGTGCACTTCATGTAGAAACTGGTCTTGCCCTGGCGCTGGGCGCGATACATCCGATCGTCGAAGGTGCGAACCGTCTTCATGTTACGCAGCATCCTGCGCAATGTGTCGGGGTCGAGCCGCGGGTCCCAAGGTCCAACCGCCCGGCCGGCATCGTCGAGCACGCGCACCAAACTGGTGCACAGGCCGTGCGTTTTGACCGCGGCGGCGGCGACATCGGGACGCGGCGCGGCGCCCGCGGCAGGAACCTCGATGGCCGAGAAATCGGGGGTGTCGCCGGGGCGATACGCCGGCTCGGGAACGTGGAGTGAGAGCGCTGGTCGGTTGGGACGAGGTGCGGCTTTAACGGTCATGGACACGGCGCTTAGTGCGGCGCGAGGTTTGAGGCAACTAGCGCCGTGGCCGCGCCCCGACCTTCCCGCGGGTGACCGCGATGTCGCGTCTCTCGGCGTGCACATCGTCGCGACGGCGGTGAAGGCGCCGCCGCTCTGCCCGTCGAGCCGAAGCGGCTTAAACCCAGGCGGTGGCCGAAGTTTGAGGATGGGAGTGACTGCCTTCGACCCAAAAGCAGACATTAGGCGGGCCCCGGCAGGTTTGCACGAGGACGCCGGGGTAGGCGCTGGGCCCGCGAAGTGGCACACAGGGTCATGTTTCTCCGGCGGATGATCGAGAATTTGCGCTCCCAGAACTGGACCGCGATCACGCTCGAACTCGTCATAGTCATCCTCGGCGTGTTCATCGGCACGCAAGTGTCCAATTGGAACCAGTCGCGGCTTGAGAAGGCAGATACGGAGCGGCTGTTGGTCCAGCTAGCTCCCGAGCTGAAGTTCCAGATCGACTTCTTCGACAGCAGCAGAATCTACTATGGGACCACGCGGCGCTTCGCCGACCAGGCGCTTGCCTCGTGGGGAGGCAAGCGGGGGATCACCGACGAGCAGTTCGTGATCGCTGCTTACCAGGCGAGCCAGATCATCGGCATTGGCGTGAATACCGAAAATTGGGCGCTGACGTTCGGAGCCGAAGAGCTCCGCAACATCGATGACCAGCAGGTGAGGCGGAACCTTGAGCTGGCGATGACACTGGACTACGGCGGAGTGCAAGCCGATGCCGTTGCCACGCCCTATCGCGAGCAGGTCCGGCGCGTCATACCGATCTACCTCCAGGACCTGATCCGGCGGGAATGTGGCGACCGCCAGATCCGTAACACGTTCGCAACTTACCTGCCGCCCAGCTGCCCATTGCAGCTCCCCCCCAAAGACGCCAAGGCGACCGCGGAGGCATTACGCAAGCGCAGCGATCTCGCCGGTGAACTCAACTGGCACCTCGCTGCCGTCGCGGTGTTTCAGGACAATATGGCAGTGCTCGAACGACCAATCCGCGCCCTGCACTGGGACCTAACGAGAAATCCGTAGTAGCGCGATGCGTATGCTCTAACTGCTCCCGTCAATGACGCTCACGACGCTACGGGGAGGCATCGTGGTGTCAACGTCTACTTTCCACCAATAGCAGACATTGGCGCGTCGAACTCTAACTGAGTCGGTGGTCTTCGTTGACGGCAAGCAGCGCGCGCGGCTAGGGCGCGCCCATGGCTGATGAAAAGAAACCGCTTCCCGACCGTCTCTCGCTCAATCCGCGCAGCGAGCATTTTGACCAGGACGTGCTCGCCCGAGGAGTCGGCATCCGCTTCAACGGAGTCGAGAAGACCAATGTCGTCGAATATTCGGTCAGCGAAGGCTGGATCTGCGTTCCCGCTGGGCGCAGCCTCGATCGCTTCGGGCAGCCGATGACGGTCAAATTAAAGGGCAAGGTCGAGCCTTATTATGACGGCGGCAAGGCCTCGTCCGACACCGAGACCGAGACCGACGACAAAAAAGGCCCCGGCGCCGACGCCGAGGCCTGATTGGTTTTTAGCTGAGTGCCGCGCCAGCCTAACTAAAACAGATTCTAAACGGTCGGCGGGCTGCGCCGGTCGCGGTTGCGGTCGTAAAGCTTTTTCGCGACCCAGCCCGCGCCGAGCGCGAGCCCGATCGGACCAAGCCCGCGCCGCGCGATCAGCGGGATCGCCGCGCCGATCAGCGCGCCGCTCGCGCCACTATTGCGTCCCGCGACGCGCCGTCCGACAATCGCACCCAAAATCTTGCCCAGCATGATCGTCCCCTTTCAATTCAGATGATGTGCGAAACCTAACGTCGGTCGGTGCCCGCATGTTCCGTCGCGCCAAGTTGGTGCGGCGTCCCAACTCGCGGTGGAAATTTCCGCCACATCGCTTGCCTGATCGCGCAATTGTATTGGTTTTGCGGGAAATTCCATATTTGGCACGACCCTTGAACAGGAGAGTCGTGGATCGAGCGGTGGCCCGCTGATGGTCCAGCCAAAAGGGAGAAGTCATCATGTCCGGCCAGAAATTCTCGCACCATCTGTTCGCCGCGGTTGCGGCGCTGCTGATGAGTTCGATTGCGGTTGGCGCCGCGGTCGCCCCCGATAAGGTCGTCGCCACCAGCGCGAAAGTCGTTTCCTATGTCTGATCTCGAACCGATCGAAGCCCGGTCGGCGATCCGCATTTCGCGGGCAACCGAGCCAAAGCAGGAAGAGGCCACTATGCGGTTCGCGCCGCTCGCGCCGATCGCCAGCTTCCTCGCGGGGCCGATCTTTACCCGGACGCGCGATATCGTCGCCGCCAACATGGCCGAGTTGCTCGACCGGTCCGAAGATCCGTCACGGATGATCCGCATGATCATCGTCGAGATGGAAGAGACATTGGTCGAAGTCCGCGCCACCGCGGCGCGCTCGATCGCCGACATCAAGGAAATGCGCCGCGCCTGCGACCGGCTCGATTCGATGCAGGGCAACTGGGCCGAACGCGCCGGGCTCGCGCTGGAGAAGGGCCGCGAGGACCTCGCCCGCGCCGCGCTGGTCGAAAAACAGGCTGCCGCCGACATGGCCGAAGGGCTCCACGCCGAGATCAGCCAGATCGAGGTTGTGCTCAAAAGCTATGAGGCGGACATCGCCCGGCTCCAGGCCAAGCTCGCCGAAGCACGCGCCCGCCAGCAGTCGATCGCATCGCGGATGGAATCGGCGATGACCCGCGCCCGCACCAGCGAACTGCTCCACGGTAGCCGCACCGAGGACGCCTTTGCGCGCTTCGACCTGCTTGAGCGCCGCGCCGATCTCGCCGAGGGCAAAGCCGATGCGCTCGGGCTCGGCGGTCGCAGCCTCGAACAGGAATTCGCCGAGTTGAAGTCGGCCGAGGCGGTCGACGCCGAGCTCGACGCAATGAAGGCCGCGCTCAACGCGGGCCGTTAGAGTTTACCAGGGAAGGGGACAAAATCATGTCACGTTTTTCGGATCGCAAGGCCAGGAAAGTCGCCGGAGTAGCCGCGACCTTTGGCGACGTCTTCAATATCGACCCGACCTTCATCCGCATCGGGCTGGTCGCGACCTTCTTCCTGATCAGCTGGAAGCTCGCGGTGATCGCCTACATCGCCGGCGCGATCTACCTCCACATGGCCAAGCGCGACGTGCTGCGCCGGGGTGGAGGGATGAGCGACCATTCGGAGGACAGCTATCGCGCCCCGCGAGCCTCGGTCCACGATTTGCGCACCAAGCTCGACACCAACGACCGGCGGATGATGGCGATCGACCACCACCTCAACAGCCAGAATGACGAGCTCGCTCGCTCGATCGAGGCGCTCAGGGAGAAGGACCATGCCTGATCCGCTTACCATGGCGATGATCGCCGCGACGGTCATCGGGACGATCGCGTTTGCCGCCTTCGCCGGGCTCAGGGGGTGGCGCAACTGGCTCGACTTCAAGCGGCTCGAACTGGCCAGCAGCGGGCACGGCCACGACCTCCCGCTCGGCCCAACCGGCAACCGAATCGAGCTCGCCGACCTGCGCGAGCGGGTGCGCAAGCTGGAAGCGATCGCCGAGGGCATCGAGCTTTGAGACGACGGCGAGGCGGCGCGAAGCCCCTCGCCGTTGCCGCGTCGCCGCGCTAGGCAGCGGCGATGTTCATGACCCACCTGGAATGCTCGCTGACCGGCGAGACCTACCCTGCCGATGTCCCGCAGAACCTGTCGAGGGCAGGGAAACCGCTGTTGGCGCGATATGACCTCGAGGCGGTGCGCGGGGCAATCAGCAAGGC
>JBKJTQ010000321.1:0-2934 GCA_046589895.1 Sphingomicrobium sp. | reverse complement strand
GTGCGCGCTCATGAAATCCCCCCCGGAACGGGGAGGTGGCGCGCCGAAGGCGTGACGAAGGGGGCCCCCTCCACCATGCTGCGCATAGTCCCCCTCCCCGTTCCGGGGAGGATTTTGAGAACCCCCATCATCGGTTGATTGTCCCGATGCGGCGGATTTTGCGCTGGAGCTGCAGGATACCGTAGAGCAGGGCCCCGGCGGTCGGGGGGCATCCGGGGACGTAGATGTCGACCGGCACGATCCGGTCGCACCCGCGCACCACCGAGTAGCTGTAATGATAGTAGCCGCCGCCATTGGCGCAGCTGCCCATCGAGATGACATATTTGGGTTCCGACATCTGGTCGTAAACCTTGCGCAGCGCGGGCGCCATCTTGTTGCACAACGTCCCCGCGACAATCATCACGTCCGACTGGCGCGGGCTCGCACGCGGCGCAACGCCAAATCTTTCAAGGTCATAGCGCGGCATGTTCACATGGATCATCTCAACCGCGCAACAGGCGAGCCCGAACGTCATCCACCACAAAGACCCGGTCCGCGCCCAGGTGACGAGGTCGTCGAGGCTCGCAACGAGGAAGCCCTTTTCGTCAAGCTCGCTACGCATGGCGAGAAATTTGGCCTCGTCGGCGCTGCCCGGGACGAGACCGGCGGCGCGCGCGATCTCCTCTTCGCTCGGGTGCGGATTGGCGGCGGGGTCGAGCATCACTCCCATTCGAGCGCCCCCTTCTTCCACGCATAAGCGAGGCCAAGCGCAAGCTCGACGAGGAAGATCATCATCGCCCCCCACCCCGCCCAGCCGGTGCCCATCAGGCTGACCGCCCAGGGGAAAAGGAAAGCAGCTTCGAGGTCGAACACGATGAACAGGATGGCGACGAGGTAGAAACGCACGTCGAATTGCGCGCGGCTGTCCTCGAACGCGGGGAAGCCGCACTCATATTCGCTGAGCTTGTCGGCGCTCGGCTGATGCGTCCCGGTCAGGCGGCTGACCAGCATCGGCAGCACGACAAACGCCCCCGACAGCGCGAGGGCAATGCCGACGAACAACAGGATCGGCAGATATCCGGCGGCAACGCTGGCCAAGGAGAACTCCTCAAGGGGGCGAAATCTGGCCGGGCTTTAGGGCAGCGGCCCGCACCCCGCAACCATTTGGAGCGGGATTCGAGCCGAATTCCGTCTAGCGCAGCGCGGTGGCGAGCAGCTTGTGGAGCCGCGAGTGGAGCTCGCCCGATGCAGCGAGATATTCGCGCCGCTCGGCCATCCGGTCCTGGCCGCGATAATCGCTCACGAACCCTCCCGCTTCGCGCACCAGGATCATCCCCGCGGCGCTGTCCCAAATATCGAGATCGTCTTCCCAAAAGCCGTCGAACCGCCCCGCCGCGACCCAGGCAAAATCGAGGCTCGCCGCGCCTAGCCGACGGATTCCCGATACTTCAGGAGCGATCGCGCCATAGATGCGCGACCAGGTGGCAACGTCACCGCGCCCGAAATGGGGCAGGCCGGTGGCAATCAGCGCTTCGTCGAGGTGGCGCCGCGCCGACACGCGCAGGCGGCGGTCGGACAGCCACGCGCCGCGGCCCTTTTCGGCCCAGAAGCTTTCGTCGGTCAGCGGCTGATAGACGAGCCCGTGGCTGATCTCCCCGCGGCCATCATATTTGCGCTCCTCGACCGCGATCGATATGGCGAAATGCGGCACCCCGTGGAGGAAGTTGGTAGTGCCGTCGAGCGGATCGATGATCCAGCGCGGTTTCGCCGGATCGCCCTCAATCTCGCCCGCTTCCTCGCTCAGCACGCCCCAGTCGGGCCGCGCCGCGCGAAGCTCCTCGATCAGCGTCGTCTCGGCGCGCTTGTCAGCCATTGAGACGAAGTCGGCGGGCCCCTTCTTCGACACCTGCAACTGTTCGACCTCGCCAAAGTCGCGACGCAGCCGCGGCGCGGCCTTGCGCGCGGCGCGCTGCATGACGGTAATGAGGCCGGAATGACTTGCCATCAAAGCGATCCCTTGCGTTCGATGACGAGGATCCGGGCTTCGCCGAGCGGGTGGGCGACATGCTCGTCACCGGCCTCGGCGATGAAAATGTCGCCGGCGCCTAGCCGCGTCACTTCAACCCCGCCTCCGCGGCGCAGATGCATGTCGACGGTCCCGTCAAGCACGCAGAACACCTCGGTCGCGTCATTGACGTGCCAGACGTAAGGCTGGTCAGTCCAATGAAGTCGGACGGTCGCGCCGTCGATCTCGGCGAGGTCGCGTGCACCCCACGCACGCCCGGCCGTAAAGCTTCGAACGTCGTTGATAATTCTCGCCATTAGTCCGCCCGTTTGACGTAGGTCTGTTCGTACACATCGACGACTATCCGCGTGCCCGCGCCAATATGCGGCGGGACCATCACGCGCACCCCGTTTTCGAGCAAAGCAGGCTTGTACGATGACGACGCCGTCTGCCCCTTGACCACCGCGTCAGCCTCAACGATCAGCGCCTCGATCGTGTCGGGCAATTGCACCGAGATCGCGCGCTCGTCGTACAATTCCATGACCACGTCCATCCCGTCCTGGAGGAACGCCGCGGCGTCGCCGAGCACATCGCGCGCGAGGTTGATCTGCTCGTAATTTTCCTTGTCCATGAAGGTCAGCATGTCGCCGTCGGCGAACAGGAACTGGAAATCCTTGGTATCAAGGCGCACGCGCTCGACCGTCTCCGCCGAGCGGAAACGGACATTATTCTTGCGCCCGTCGATGAGGTTCTTGAGTTCGACCTGCATATAGGCCCCGCCCTTGCCCGGCTGGGTGTGCTGGATCTTCACCGCGCGCCAGATGCCGCCTTCATATTCGATGATGTTGCCGGGACGAATCGAGACGCCGCTGATCTTCATGGATGATCTGCCTATATGCTTGGACGGTGAAAAAGAGCCGACCCGGGCTTGACCCCGAGCCTCGCAAAAC
>JBKJTQ010000239.1:0-14619 GCA_046589895.1 Sphingomicrobium sp. | reverse complement strand
CCAGCCGCGCCCGCTCGCCGCCCGATAGCGTGCCGACTTGCGCGGTGGCGCGATTGCCCGAAAACCCGAAGCGCCCCAGCTGCGCGCGCACCGCGCCGGGTGTGTGCCCCTTCATCGCGCGGCTCATGTGCTGCAACGGCGTATCGTCGCCGTGGAGTTCCTCGACCTGATATTGGGTAAAGTAGCCGACCTTCATCTTGCCCGAGGCGTGCATTTCGCCCGCCATCGGCGCGAGTTGCGCCGCGAGCAGCCGCGCGAGCGTGGTCTTGCCATTGCCGTTGCGCCCGAGCAGCGCGATCCGGTCGTCGGGATCGATCCGCAGATTCAGCCGGCTGAGAATCGGCGTGCCTTCGGTGTACCCCACCGCCGCGAGATCGAGCGTGATCAGCGGCGGCCGCAATTCGGTCGGGTTGGGAAAGTCGAAGCTGAGGCTCGGATCGTCGGCGAGCGCGGCGATCGGCTGCATCTTGGCGAGCATTTTAGCGCGCGACTGCGCCTGCTTAGCGGTCGAGGCGCGCGCGGAGTTGCGCGCGATATAATTCTGCAGCCGGGCGCGCTGCGCGTCTTGGCTGGCGGCCGCGGCGGCGAGCTGAGCAACGCGTTCGGCGCGCTGGCGCTCGAAGCTGTCATAGCCGCCGGTGTAGAGAGTAACCTTGCCTGCTTCGAGGTGGAGGATGACGTCGACGACGTTGTTGAGCAGGTCGCGTTCGTGGCTGATCACGACCAAAGTGCCCGGATAATTTTTGAGGAAATTCTCGAGCCACAGCGTCGCCTCGAGGTCGAGATGGTTCGACGGCTCGTCGAGCAGCAACACGTCGGGCTCGGAGAATAGCAAAGCGGCGAGCGCGACGCGCATCTTCCATCCGCCCGAAAAAGCTTCGAGCGGCTGGCCCTGCATTTCCTCGTCGAAGCCAAGCCCGAGCAGGATGCGCGCGGCCTTGGCCGGGGCGCCCCACGCGTCGATCGCGAGCAGACGCTCGTGGAGGTCGCCCAGGCGGTCGGGGTCGGCGCAATGCTCGGCCTCGTTCATCAGCAGCGCGCGTTCCTTGTCGGCGGCCAGAACGGTGTCGAATGGGGTCGACGTGCCGCCCGGGGCCTCCTGCGCGATATAGCCGAGCCGCGTCTTCCGGGGCATTTCCACGTCGCCGCCATCGGGGTCGATCTGTCCGATCATGACTTTCATCAGCGTCGACTTGCCCGCGCCGTTGCGCCCGATCAGGCCGACGCGGCTGCCCGGCGGGATCGCGGCGGTGGCGCGGTCGAGGATCGTGCGTCCGCCAAGGCGCACCGTGATAGCGTTGATGTTGAGCATGACGCGCGCCTAGCAGGCAATTGGGGCAAACCCAAGACAAGCCTCAAATGGCGCTCACCGCGTCAATTTCGATCGCTTCTTCCTCGCCGCCAAAATCGGCGAAATCGCCCGCGGACAGGCCAAGCAAGGCGCGCGCGAGGGGGGACGAAAAAGCGATCTTGCCGTGCGCCGGGTCGGCCTCGTCGTGCCCGGTAATGGTCATCGCCTGCTGCTTGTCGCGCAGCGTGAAGGTGACGGTCGAACCAATTCCGGCTGCGCCTGGGGCGGGCGGCGGGGCGGGGATCACGCTTGAGTGACGTTGGCGCCAGTAGCGCAGGTCGCGTTTGAGGGCTTTGAGTTCCTCCTCGGTGCCGCCGCCTTCGATGCTTGCTTCGAGCTCGGCGACGCGTGTCTTGATCATCGCGAGGCCATTTGGCGTCACGTAATTGGGGCCGGGCGGGATCGGCAATTCGAACTTCGGTTCGAGATGCTCCTCGTCGCTTTCGCGCCTGAAGGCGACGCTCATATCGGGCTCCTGCGGCGGGCTTGCTCAAGCGCGATCCCGGCCAAATTCTGGGTTCGCTTGATACGCCTGAAGCGCAGCCGGTCAAAGCTGCTTGCGAGTTCAGTGAAGCGCGACTGGAAGGCAGGCGGGCCGCGAAAGCGTGCCTCGCCCTTCGCCTGATCGATCACGCCCGCGCTATCGCCGAGCAGCAGCACATCGCATTCGCCCGCCGCGAGTCCGATCTCGAGCGCATGGAGCAGGGCAAGCCATTCGGCGTCCCCGCTCGATCCCTTGCCCACGCCGGTGCGAAGATGGACCAGCCCGCGGAGCACCGCGGCGACGCTGATCGGGCCGGGGTTGGGGCGGCAACCGCCGTCGAAATAGATGTCGGTCAGGCGGCCAGTGACCAAGTGAGAACGAACGTGCCGTCGCTGCGCAACCGCCGCGCGGCAGTCTCGTCGATCAGAGCGCATTCCCCCGGCCCGACCCCGCTCACCGCGACATCGATCGGGAGCAATTGCACGTCGCGCATTCCCTGCGGCAAAATCGGCGGTTCATTGACGCACCATGCGACGCCGAAGTGCGGCCCCGCGACGAGCAGCATGCTGTGATCGCCAACCTTGGTGTCGAGGCGGTGGACATGCGGACGCGCCTTCACCACGTCGCGCGATTCCGCGAGGTGAAGTTCGCGCGGTCGGCCATAATCGAACAAGCGGTAGGTCAGATCGACGGCCTGCTGAATCTCAAGCACGGTCAGCCCCGGCCCGAGCGCATGAATCGTGCCAGCTGGATTATAAAGAAAATCGCCCGCCGCGGGCTTGCGCCAGTCGAGCAGGTCGACAATCGACCCGTCCTGCGATGCGGCGATGACCTCGTCGCTGCTCGCCTCGCGCACCGTGCCGATTCCAAGCTCGGCATCGGCGGCGACTTGGAGGATGATCCAGCATTCGTCCTTGCCGCGAAGGTAACCCCGGGCCCGGGCGACCGTGTCGTCGGGGTGGACCTGGATCGACAAGCGCTCGGTGGTGAAAAGATACTTCGCCATCACGTCGAGCTCGCGCCCGGCGGGGGGCTCGAACCAGATTTCACCGACCTGGCGATCGCCTGCGACCCCGAAACGCGAGTCGATCCCGCGTCGGCCCCACGGCTTTTCGACGATTTTGGTATCTAGCTTCACCGGTCCGGCCATGGTCAATCCATTGCTGCAATCAAATCCTTGAGGGGCAGGAAGGCGAAGCCGACCGAGCTGTCCGAAATGCCGTAAGGCATGAACAATTGGTCGCCCACCTTGAGGCCCCCGCAGGTGTAAACGACGTTGGGCACATATCCGTTGCGATCGTCGTTTTCAGCCTGGAGGATTGGGTGGCGCGTCCGTCCGAGGATTTTTGCCGGATCGTCGCGATCGAGAAGAACCGCGCCGATCGAATATTGCCGCATCGCGCCGACGCCGTGGGTCAGCAGGAGCCAGCCTTCGTCAATCTCGATCGGCGGCGCGCAATTGCCGATCTGGATGAATTCCCACGGATATTCGGGCTTCATCAGCAAGTCGCCGCCATTCCACGTGCCGAGCGAATCCGACGAAAGGAGGAACAGATTCTGACCGTCCTGGCGACCGACCATCATGTAGCGACCGCCGATCTTGCGCGGGAACAAAGCCATGCCCTTGTTGCGCGCGGCATCGCCCTCCAATGCGCTCAGGCCGAAGCGGCGGAAGTCGGTGGTGCGCAGCATTTCGGAACGGATGTCGCTTCCCGAATAAGCGGTGTAAGTGCCGATATATTCCGTCGATCCGTCGTCATGGGTGAAGTAAGTGAGGCGCAAGTCCTCAAGACCGCCGGCCTGCGCCGGGGTCACCGGGAAGATCACCGTCCCCGACAAATTGCTATTCTCGTCGCGCATGACTTCGATCGGACCGTCCTCATACAGCCCATCAAGGTCGGGGGCGTCGGCGGCGGCGGCGAACGGCGGCTCGGGAGCAAGCTCGAACGCCCCATCGGCCGACACCAACCCTTCGCGGAACGCGATCGAACTGATGTGGCCTTCACCCACCGCGCGCAGCGAAAGCACGACGCGGCAGGTCTCCTTGTCGAGCCCGCTCTGGTCAGGGTGGGGGACGATGCTGGGATTCATCAACGCCGCAGCAGCATAGCTATATTCGTGGCAGAAATAGGCGCCAATCAATTGCTTTCGCTGGTCACCAAGATGGCCAAGCCCCAGATCGAGCAATTCGCAAATCTGGCGAAAGCGGCGCAGGAACATCGCGCGCGCCTGCCAATGGCGCGATTCGAAATCGCGCATCACCAGCCGCAACTGACGCTTCGTTTCTTTCTCGTCGAGCGCGAGGACCGCATCGACCAGCCGTTCCGCGCGACCTGGCGCAACGCCGTTGCTTTTCCACGCAAGGTGGAAGGGCCGAAGCACGACTCGCGCGGGATCCGCCTTCAGGCGAAGGGGGTGAAGCTGGGAAAGGATCATTCGGCTCAGGTGTTGTGAATGGGAATGCGCGCTTTTGCGGGTCCCTCTTGCTCCTGTCCAGTGCGTTGTGAGCCGAACACATCGGCCATCGTCGCGGCCGAAAGCTGCAACGCGAGAATCGATTCCGCACCCTGGTTGCGATTGATCCCGGTCGCCATCAGGCCGTCGAAACACCCCCCGGTGGCGACATCTGCGAGCGGAATGCCCCCGTCATTGTCACCGAAGAACCAGCCGAATGCATCGCGCGATACTTTCTCCCAGCGCTCGTCGCCGGTGATGATGAAGGCGGTCGCCGCGGCGTCGATCGTCGCCGCGGCCTCAAGCGGTTGCTGATCATAGGCCAAAGGCATGGAATAAGAGCGGCCGAAGCCGTTCGACCCAACCGGGCGGAACGACCCGCGCGGTCCCGTCTGGACCGACACCAGCCATTCAAGCGTCGCCAGGCCAACATCGATCATCTGCCGGTCGCCAAGCGCCTGCCCCGCCTTGAGCAGGCCTTCGCACAGGCGGGCATTGTCATAGGCGAGATCGGGTTCCAACCAGTCCCACCCGTCCCGCCGCGCGGCGTCATAATTGCTCATCAGGCATTCGCCCGCCGCGCGCAACATCGCCAACGACAGGTCGTGACCGGGGATGCGATCGAGCATCGCATGCGCCCCCAGCGCGGCGAACGTTCGAGCGCGACACGCGTCGAGCGCACCCATGTTTCGCCCGCTATGTTCGAACAGGGTCTTGGCCCATTCGCGGATTCCGTGCCACGGCGAGTGCGCCGCGGTATAGCCAAGCGCCCACAGCGTGCGGCCATTACTGTCTTCGGACCCGACCGGCTCAAGCCATTGGCGTTCGTAACTCATGAAGTTGCGATAGCGGCCGCGATCCTCGTTCCAGCCGTGCTGAAGGAACGCCGAATAGATTGAGGCGAGCGCCGCGGCGCTGCCCTCGGGCTCGTCGCGGCCACGCCGTACGGCAAGAATCAGCGCGCGCGCATTGTCGTCGATGCAATAGCCGTGGCGGCGATCTGCGATATTGTGAATTCCATGCTGAAGGATCCCGGTGCCGTCGCTCATCCGCTCAACCGCGGTCAACGGCAGCATCGTGGTGCGGCGCTCGCCGCGATGACGGGTTTGGCGCGTTCCCGCGACAAGCGGGGCCAGCGCGCGCTCGACGACGCGCGACCACAGCATCGTGCGCCCACGGCCATAAGCGCGGCGTGCGATCGCGGCGCGGTGGCGATCGTCATCGAGCAGGCCATCGATCGCCTCGGCCAGCGCGGCGGGATTGGCGCGCTCAACGATCACGCCATGATCGTCGGCGAGCAGTTCGCGGGCATGGAAATAGGGCGTGGCGACGACCGGCTTTCCGACTGCGACTGCATAGGACAAAGTCCCCGAGGTTACTTGCGCCATGTTGAGATAGGGCGTGACGTAAATGTCGCTCGCCTGGAGCATGTCGAGCAACTCTTCCTGCTCGACGAACGCATCGACGAAGCGCACGTGACCCGCGACTCCGAGTTCCGACGCACGTTCGATCAACGTCTCACGATAGCGTTCGCCGTCGCGGCGGGCCAGATTGGGATGGGTCGCGCCGACCACCACATACAATGCGTCGGGATGCGCCGCGACAATCGCGGGCATTGCTTCGATCATATGCTGGATGCCCTTGTCGGGGGCGAGCAGGCCAAATGTCATAAGCACGCGCCGCCCCTGCCAGCCGAAGCGCGGCTTCAAGGTTTCGGGGTCGCACATCGTGCGATCGGGGACGCCGTGGGGAATGAGCGAAACGTGGTGCGGTGCGACGCCGTAGACGCGGCGCAGGATATCGAGCCCCTGGCTCGCCATGACGACCAGATGATCGGCGCGAGCGAGCAGTCGCTCGAACACTGCTCGCTCGGCAGGGCTGGGCTTTTCAAGCACGGTGTGGAGCGTGACAATCACCGGCAGGCTGGTCGAGTTGAGCAGGTCGAGGATGTGCGCCCCCGCCTCGCCGCCGAATATGCCAAATTCGTGCTGGAGCCAAATCGCCCCCGCGCCGCTAGATTCGATCCGGCCCGCGGCATCACGATAGGCGGCGACATCGTTCTGGCGGATCGTGTGAACGTCGCCGGGATAAGTGACGTTGGTATCATCGTCGATCGCATAATGGTCGAGAATCAGCCCTGGGTAGCGCTGGCGAAGCGCATCGGCGACATGGCTGGTGAACGTCGCAAGTCCACATTTGCGCGGCAACGCGTTGCCGATCAGCGCCAGCCGCCGAACCGGTGCATGCCTCGCGCCCCCGGAAATGACCTCGGCGTCGGGATGGGCAAGCATTTCACTATCGAGCATGCAATCGCACCTTAAAAGGGACAAGGGTACCAAACGCACGTCGGCCCCACTCAATAACGCCGAAACTCGGTGCGAGTTGCTTGCTGTAGCATGTTTTTGCCGCACTGCAGCATCGTTTCGACGCAAAGCTATATTGCGTGAGCCGCTGCGACCCCGCTCGCCCAGGCCCATTGAAAATTGTAGCCGCCGAGCCAGCCGGTCACATCAACCGCTTCGCCGATCACGAAAAGTCCGGGGATTTTTCGCGCCTCCATCGTCTGGGAGCTGAGTTCGGCGGTCGAAATTCCGCCGTTCGTGACTTCTGCCTTGGCATAGCCTTCGCTGCCATTGGGAGTGAAGCGCCACCCGTGCAGTTGTGACTGGGCGGCGGACAAGGCGCGGTCACTGAGTCCGCCGATCGGCCCGTCCAGCGCGAGTCGGTCGCTGAGCGTTTCGGCGAGTCGCGCGGGAAGGACTTGCTCGACCAGGCGGCGGAACGGCTTGCGCGGGTCCGCGCGTTTTGCCTCGACGAGCCATTCGGGCGGGGCGTCGGGGAGGAAATCGATGTGCACCGCTTCGCCGTGGCGCCAATAGCTCGACACCTGGAGGATCGCCGGGCCCGACAGTCCGCGGTGGGTGAACAATGCCGCCTCACGGAACGCCGGGCCCTTGGCGGCGCTGGCGACCACCGGGGCGGCGACCCCCGACAGTGAACGGAACAGCAAGTCGTCCCCGGCGAGCGTCAGCGGGACGAGCCCAGGGCGCGGCTCAACAATTTTGAGCCCCCACGAGCGCGCAAGATCATAAGCGAAGCTCGTTGCCCCCATCTTGGGGATTGACGGCCCGCCGGTGGCGAGGATCAGTTTGGCTGCGGTCGCACTGCGGGAGCCGCATTCGATCGAGAACCCATCGCTGCGCTCGACGTCCGCGGGGTGGCCAAGCCACAAGTCGACCCCGGCGGCGGCACATTCGTCCCACAGCATCGCGACGATTTGTCTCGCCGACCCGTCGCAGAATAATTGACCGAGTGTCTTTTCGTGCCACGCGATGCCATGCTTTTCGACCAGGTCGAGGAAATCGCGCGGGCTGTAACGCGCCAGCGCGGACTTCATATAATGCGGATTGGCCGACAGATAGCGGTCGGGGGCGGTGTGGATATTGGTGAAGTTGCACCGCCCGCCGCCCGAAATGAGGATTTTTTTACCAGGTTCGTCGGCGTGTTCGATGAGCAGGACTCGACGCCCACGCTGGCCCGCGATCATCGCCGCCATCAGGCCCGCCGCGCCGGCGCCAAGGATGATCACGTCATATTGCTTCACTTGCGTGCCCCAAGCCGCCGTGGACCTTGCGGTCAAGGGGGCGGAGTGCTTTGAGGCGCGGCATGGACCGCCCCTTTTTCGCCCACCTGTCGCGCGTTGCCCGCGCCGCGATCGCGGCCGAAATGGCGACGGGGCTGACTGTCGGCAATAAGGATAAGACTGGCTACGATCCCGTTACCGAAGCCGACCGCGCCGCCGAGCGTGCTCTCCGTGCAGCGATCGAGGCGGCCTATCCCGAGCATGGGATATGGGGCGAGGAATATGGCAAGCTGCGCGAGGGCGCGGCGGTGCGCTGGAGCCTCGACCCGGTCGATGGGACCCGCGCGTTGGTGTGCGGGCTGCCGAGCTGGTCTGTGCTGGTCGGACTGATCGACGATGGCAATCATGTCGCGGGGATGATCGACCTGCCCGCGCTCGATGAGACGTTGCTCGGCCTCGAAGGAGTGACGACGCGCAATGGAGCGCTAGTGCGGACCAGCGGTTGCAAATCGCTGGCCGAAGCACGGCTGTCGACCACCGACCCGACTCTGTTCGTTGACCCGGAGCGGTTCGAGCGCTTGCGCCGCGCGGCGCGGCTGACGCGCTATGGCCTCGACGCGCTGGCCTATGCCCGGATCGCGACGGGCGACCTCGATCTGGTGATCGAGAGCGGGCTCAAATGCCACGATTATGACGCCCTGGTCGCGGTGGTGCGCGGCGCGGGCGGCGTGATCGGCAATTGGGCCGGAGGATTGGACTTAGGCGGCGGCGATGTTGTCGCGGCGGCAAACCAGCTACTCTACGACGAAGCGGTCGCCTTGCTCACCGCATGACGGCGTTTCAGTTCGGCGATCACCGCTTCCCAAGATGAATCGCTTGCTTCGAGCAAGACCGTCAAATGATAGACGAGGTCGGCGGCTTCCGCGGTCAACTCGGCGGCGTCCCCGGCGGTCGCGGCGAGCGCCACCTCCACCCCTTCCTCGCCGACCTTCTGCGCAAGCCGCTTGACCCCCTCGCCGATCAGCCGCGCGGTGTAGCTGGTCGCCGGATCGGCGGCGGCACGGGCAGCGACGGTCCCGGCCAACTCACCGATGAAGCCAACCCCCGGTGCGCCATCACCGCCGAAGCAACTGTCGCTTCCAGTGTGGCAGGTCGGTCCGCGCGAGGTGGCGAGCACCAGCAAGCCGTCGCGGTCGCAATCGAAGCGGATGTCGACAAGATCGAGCAGATTGCCGCTGGTCTGGCCCTTGCGCCACAGCCCGCCGCGCGACCGGCTAAGGAAGGTCACCAAGCGATCGGCGATCGTCGCGTCGAGTGCGGCGCGGTCCATATAGCCGAGCATGCGCACTTCGCCGCTCGCGGCGTGCTGGACGATCGCCGGGATGAGGCCGTCCATCTTATCCCAGTCGAGACTGGCCGGATCGATCATTGGCGCACCTCAATGCCTTGCTCGGCGAGATAGTCTTTCAAGTCGGGGATAGCGATGCGGCGGTCGTGGAACACGCTAGCGGCAAGCGCGCCGCTGGCGCCAGCAGCAAACGCCTCGGCGAAATGCGCAAGGGTCCCGGCGCCGCCCGATGCGATGACGGGAACGTCGACCGCGGTGACCAATGCGCTGAGCTGGTCGAGGTCATAGCCCTGCCGCACCCCGTCGCGATCCATGCAATTAAGCACGATCTCGCCCGCGCCCAGCGCGGCCGCTTTGCGCGCCCAGGCAATCGTCTCGCGCCCCGCATCCTCGGTCGCTTCGGGGCGGCCGGTGTACTGTTTGACGTGCCATTCACCGTTGCCGCTGCTGAGGCTGTCGATGCCGAGCACGACGCATTGCCGCCCGAATGCTTCGGCGAGCTCGGCGATGAGCTCGGGGCGGATCAGCGCGGGCGAATTGACACTGACCTTGTCGGCACCAGCGCCAAGGCAGCGCGCGGCGGTCTCAACATCGCCGATTCCGCCCGCGACCGAGAAGGGAATGTCGATCACCGCCGACACGCGCTGCACCCACGCGGGGTCGAGGCTGCGGCGGTCGGCGCTGGCGGTGATGTCGTAGAAGACGAGTTCGTCGGCGCCCTCGTCGCGATAGCGCAGCGCATGGTCGACGATGTCGCCAATGTCGCGGTGGCCGCGAAACTGGACGCCCTTGACGACGCGGCCGTCGGCGACGTCAAGGCAAGGGATGATTCTAGCCGCGGGCATGTGCGACTCCCTCAGCGACGATGAAGCGCTTTTCCCAGATCGCCTTGCCGACGATCGCGCGCGCGGCGCCGGTCGAGCGCAGTGCGGTGAGGTCGGCGAGCTCGGCTACTCCCCCCGACGCCTGCAACTCGACTGTCGGAAAATCGGCGAGAATCGAGCTCATTAGGCCGACGTTGGGTCCGCTGAGCATTCCGTCTCGCGCAATGTCGGTAACGAGCAGATGGCGCACCGCGGGAAATTGCCCGAGCACTTCGCCCAGCGTTCGTCCCGAGCCGACTTCCCAGCCATGGGTCGCGACCATCGCCGCGCCGCCTTCGACCCGGACATCGAGCGCGAGCGTCAGTCGCGCGGAGCCGAAGCGGTCGAGCATCGCGGTGAAGGCGGCGGGATCCGCCAGCGCAAGGCTGCCGATGACGACGCGCGCAACTCCGGCGTCGAGGACATTCGCAACCTGCTCCGGCGTGCGAAATCCACCCGCGACCTGAAGCTGCAAGTCGGTGGCGCGGGCGAGCGTCGCGAACAGCGAATGCTGGCGCGGTGCTCCGGCGCGCGCGCCGTCGAGGTCGACGAGGTGCGCTTCCTTGGCGCCGCCCGCCGCGAAGTCGGCGAGCGCGGCGGCGGGATCGTCCGAATATTCGGTCTCGCGCGCGAAATCGCCCTGCGCGAGCCGCACGCAGCGTCCGCCAATAAGGTCGATGGCGGGGAGCAGTTTCATGCTTCGAGAAACGCCCGCAGGAACCGCGCGCCTGCCGCCGACGATCGCTCGGGGTGGAATTGCGCGCCCCACAGATGGCCTTGCTGGATCGCTGCCGGGATCGGCCGGCCATAGCCCACGCGCGCGGCGGTGGCAGGGCCGTCGTCGCACGCAAAGCCGTGCGCGAAATAGACGTAGTCGCCCGCTGCCAGCCCGACGTTTTCGGTCGAATCGATCCGTGTCCAGCCCATGTGCGGGACGGGCCGCCCCGGCGCGGGGTCGAGCGCGCGCACGCGGCCGGGGATCAGGCCGAGCAGCGGCGTGCCGCCCTCATCCGACTCGTCGAACAGCATCTGCATCCCAAGGCATATTCCGAGCAAGGGCTTGGTCCGGCGCTTGAGCTGATCAACCAGCCCCGCCTCGCGCAGCTTGTCCATCGCATATCCCGCCGCGCCGACCCCCGGGAGGACGAGACGCCTGGCGCGCTCGGCGGCACCCGCATCACTGATCAACTCGGCCTCGACCCCAAGCCGCGCAAACGCCAGCCGGATCGAATCGACATTGCCATAGCCAAGGTCGAGGATCGCCAGCGCGGTCACAACATGCCCTTGGTCGAGGGAAGTGCATCGCCGCGGCCCTCGATCGCCAGTCCTTGGCGGAGTGCACGACCGAACGCCTTGAAGCAGGCCTCGACCTTGTGATGGTCATTGTCGCCCGAGACGCGGACGTGGATCGCGGCGCCGAGGCTGTCGGCGATGCTGCGGAAGATGTGCGGGACCATCTCGGTCGGAAGGCCACCGACCGCGGAGGTCGCGAAGCTGCCCTCGAACTTGGCGAACGGGCGTCCCGACAAGTCGATCAGCACTTCGGCGCTGGTCTCGTCCATCGGCAAGGCAAAGCCGAAGCGGCCGATCCCGCGCTTGTTTCCAAGTGCCTCGCGCAAGCCTTGGCCGAGCGCGATCGCGATATCCTCGATGCTGTGGTGGGGGTCGATGTCGAGGTCGCCGCTGCACGCCAGCGTGAGGCTGAACCCGCCATGCGCCGCGACCTGGTCGAGCATATGATCGTAGAAGGGAATGCCGCTGTCGATGCGGCGCGGTTCAGGCCGGTCGAGGTCGATCGCAAGCGCGATCCGCGTTTCCTTGGTGTCGCGGACGATCTCGGCGCGGCGGGAGGGCGGGAGGGTCGCGAATATGCCGAACACCGCCAGCAAGGCGCGATTCTCGGACTCGCTGCCGACGGACACGCGGACTCCTCCCGGCGCGGCATTGGGGCGGAAGCGCACCCGCACCGCGGCGGCGGCGAGGCGCCGCGCGAGGTCTGTAGGGTCGGCAACCTTGAGGAACAGAAAATTGCCCCCGGCACGAATCCATTCGATCTCGGCGACCTTGGCGAGCTGACTCGCAAGCGTGTCACGGTCGGCGATCAGGCGCTTCACCCGATCGGCGTGGATCGGCATTCGCTCGGGGCCGAGCGCGTCCAACGCGGCGGTGATCGAGGGGGTCGGGAGCGGGTAAGGCGGAGACACTCTGGCGATCAGGTCGATGATCCCGGGATCGGCAATGGCGCAGCCGATCCGAGCCCCAGCGAGGCCATAGGCCTTGGATAAGGTGCGCAGCACAACCAGATTACCGCTGGCTTCACCGGCGAAGCTCGCGGCGTCGGAAAATTCGCCATAGGCTTCGTCGATCACCACCAGCGTGTCGGGCAGCACTTCGGCGATCCGCCGCACGTCGGCAGGGGCGATCGACGTGCCGGTGGGATTGTTCGGGGCGCACAGGAATAAAAGTTTGGGCGCCCTGTCGCCGATCGTGGCAAGCACTGAATCGGCATCGAACCCAAAATCATCAGTGAGCCGCGCGACGATCACGCGCGCTCCCTGAATATGCGCGAACTGGGCATAAGCGCTGAAGGTCGGCTCGACAATCGCGATGCTGTCGATGCCCGGGCGGCAGAAAGCGCGGATCAACAGGTCGATCGCATCGTCGCTGCCGCGCGCGACCCACAGCGAGGCAGGCGCGACACCGTACAAATTGGCAAGCCGTTGGCGGAGCGCGGCGGGCTGCGGCTCGGGATAGCGGTTGATCCCCGCCTGCCCCGCGACGAGCGACGCGAACGGATTCTCATTGGCGTCGAGCCGCACGGTCCCCGGCAGCGGCGCGCCGGCGATGTCACACGGCGCGAGGGCAAGAATTTCGGGGCGGGCGAGGCGTGCAGCGAGGCTCATGCGCGGCGCTCGGCGGCGCGGGCGTGGGCCTCGAGCCCTTCGAGCCGGGCGAGCACGGCGGCGGGGGCGGCTATCGCCCGCGCCGCCATGGGCGAGACGCGCTGGACGGTAATCGCCTTCATAAAGCTCAAGGTCGATACGCCCCCGGTAAAGCGCGCGGCGCCGTCGGTCGGGAGAACGTGGCTCGAGCCGGCGAGATAGTCGCCGAAGGTCTCGGCGGCATTATGCCCGGCGAAAATCGCCCCGGCGTTGGCGATCCGCGCGATCAATGCCTCGGCCTGGTCGGTGGCGAGGGTCAGATGTTCGGGGGCATAAGCGTTGGCGATGGTCACCGCCTCGTCGAGGTCGCGGCAACGGATCGCACGCGCCGGGGCGAAATCGGTCCCCATATCGTCGCTCTGACGGTCCAGCTCCACCTCGACCGCGTCGATCAAGGCCGCGTCGGGGGTGACGAGGATGACTTGCGCCAAGGCATCATGCTCGGCCTGGCTAAGCAAATCAGCGGCGACCGTGACGGGGTCGGCGCTGGCATCGGCGATGACCATCAACTCAGACGGCCCTGCGGGAAGGTCGATTCCGGGACCACCGGAGAGTGACGACACGAACGCCTTGGCGGCCGCGACCCATGCATTTCCGGGGCCGGCGATTCGGTCGACTGGCTGGATATCGCCCGCGCCGAACGCGAGCGCGGCGATGGCCTGCGCCCCGCCGACGGTCCAGATCGCCTCGATCCCGCATTGCTCGGCGGCGAGCGCGATCGCCGGGTCGAGCCCGCCTTCCTTGCGCGGCGGGGTGACGACGACGAGCTTGTTGACCCCGGCCACCTTCGCCGGAATGGCAAGCATCATCAAGGTGGAGAAGAGCGGCGCCTTGCCCCCGGGGACGTAGAGCCCCGCGCTGCCGAGCGGACGCCATTGCGTGGCGACGCTAAGCCCCGGCATAGTCACCACTTCGATGTCGCGCGGGAGAGTCTGGCGGTGGAAATATTCGATATTGCGCCGCGCCAGCGTCATCGCCGCGATCGCCTTGGCGGGAAGCGTGCGGCGGGCTTCCTCTGCAAAGGGTGCGACCGGGACCAGTTCGGGGACGGCGCCGTCGATGCGGAGGGCCTGCTCGACCAGCGAATTCCAGCCGCGCGCACGCACATCCTCGACGATCGCGCGGACCGCGTCGAGCAAGGCGGGGTCGCCGCGCTCGCCGGGGCGCCTGAGCGCTGCGGGGTCGCCTGCTTCGAACCGCTCGATCACAGCATCATCTTTTCGATCGGCATGACGAGGATCGCCGACGCGCCGGCCGCTTTCAAGCGCTCCAGCGTCTCCCAGAATACCGATTCCTGGCACACTGCCTGGACCGCATAATGACCCGGCCGTCCGGCGAGCGGAACCACCGTCGGGGCCTCGGCACCGGGCAGGATCTGACCGATCGCGGCGAGCGCGCTTTCGGGGGCATTGAGGACGATATATTTGCTCTCCGCGGTCGCGATCACCCCCTCGATGCGGGTCTGGAGCGCCTTGGCCTTCTCGGCGTGGGCGGCGTCGATCGGTCTCAGCGTGCGGACCAGCACCGCTTCGCTGTCGAACACGTCCTCGACTGCCGCCAGCCCATTTGCCTCAAGCGTCGCGCCGGTCGAGAC
>JBKJTQ010000230.1:0-6459 GCA_046589895.1 Sphingomicrobium sp. | reverse complement strand
CGGAGGCGCTTCGGCGGCAGAGGGGGTGGCGGAAGGAGTCGCGCCGGTGATGGCTTATGCCCCCGCTTCTTCCGCTCCGGTTCCTTCCGCCGCCGCGACTCCTTCCGCCACCCCCTCTGCCGCCGAAGCGCCTCCGGCCGCGGTCGATGCGATCAAATCGCCCATGGTCGGCACCGTCTTTCTCTCGCCCGAATCTGGCGCCCAGCCGTTTATCGCCCCGGGCCAGACGGTCAAGGCCGGCGACACGCTGATGATCATCGAGGCGATGAAGGTGATGAACCCGATCCTGGCACCCAAGACTGGCACCGTCCGCCAGATATTGGTTGGCAATGCCCAGCCGGTCGAGTTCGACCAGCCGCTCGTCGTCGTCGAATAATGGCAATTACCAAGCTTCTCATCGCCAATCGCGGCGAGATTGCGCTGCGCATCCACCGCGCGTGCAAAGAAATGGGAATCAAGACCGTCGCGGTCCATTCGACCGCCGACTCCGACGCGATGCACGTCCGCCTCGCCGACGAAGCAGTATGCATCGGCCCGCCCGCGGCCAAGGATAGCTATCTCAACATCGCCAACATAATTTCGGCCGCCGAGATCACCCACGCCGACGCGGTCCATCCGGGCTATGGTTTCTTGAGCGAGAACGCCCAGTTCGCCGAGATCGTCGAAAGCCACAATTTGATCTGGGTCGGACCCAAGCCCGAGCATATTCGCATCATGGGCGACAAGGTCGAGGCCAAGCGCACCGCGGCAAGCCTCGGCTTGCCGCTGGTTCCCGGCTCGCCCGGCCCGGTCGAGAATTTTGCCGAGGCCAAGGAAGTCGCCGACGAGATCGGCTATCCGGTGCTGATCAAGGCTGCCTCGGGCGGCGGCGGGCGCGGCATGAAGGTGGTCTTGGCCGAAGAAGACCTTGAAAGCCTGATGCAACAGGCTTCGTCGGAGGCCAATGCGGCGTTCGGCGATCCGACCGTCTATATGGAAAAATATCTCACCGATCCGCGACACATCGAGCTCCAGGTGTTCGGCGACGGCGAAGGCAAGGCGATTCACCTTGGCGAGCGCGACTGCTCGATCCAGCGCCGCCACCAGAAACTGCTTGAGGAAACCCCCTCCCCCGTCATCTCCGCCGATCAGCGCGCGCACATGGGCGGGATCGTCGCCGACGCGATGGCCGACATTGGCTATCGGGGCGCTGGGACGATCGAATTCCTCTACGAGAATGGCGAATTCTACTTTATCGAAATGAACACCCGGCTCCAGGTGGAGCATCCGGTGACCGAAATGATCAGCGGAATGGATCTCGTGCGCGAACAAATTAAGGTCGCGCAGGGCGACGGCCTTTCGTGCACCCAAGACCAGGTCCGGCTCCACGGTCACGCGATCGAATGCCGCATCAACGCCGAAGATCCGCAGACCTTCGCTCCCTCGCCGGGAACGGTGCAAAATTACGTTGCGCCGGGCGGAATGCACGTCCGCGTCGATAGCGGGCTCTACACCGGCTATAAGGTGCCGCCTTATTACGATAGCATGATCGGCAAATTGATCGTCTACGGCTCGACACGCGAACGGTGCATCATGCGGCTGAAACGCGCGCTCGATGAATATGTCGTCCAGGGAATGAAGACCACCATCCCGCTCCACCAGCGGATCGTCCGCGACGAGGCTTTCCTGAGCGGCGACTATACGATCAAGTGGCTCGAGAAATGGCTCGACGAAAACCCCGTTTAGGCCGGCTCCAGAGTCATCGCCGCGATCCAATCCGACCCGGGCGCGAGCATTACGATTCCCGGCTTGTCACTTAACTCACCCGCGAACCCCGCCGGGTCATTGAAGCCCGCCCATGGCTCGATGCAAAGATAGGGCGCGCCGGGCCTGGTCCACAGGCCAAGGTCGGGGAGATTGTCCCACCCGACGCGAATGTGGCGATCGCCCGAGCTGAAGGTCAGGCTGCGGCTGGCGATGTCGCGCAAGATCATCGCGTCGTCGGCGAACAGAGCGTCGTCGAGCGCCAGCGTTTCGCCATCACCGGGGAGCGGCTCATTCCGGTCGATCAGCCCCGCCTCGTCGATGCGCCACACCGGACCGGTCTCGTACTCGTCGAACTTGATGAAAGCCGCGTCGCGCTTCGGCCAGCGCAGCGCGGGGTGAAAACCAAAGCTGAACGGCATTGGCCCCGCGCCAAGATTGCGCACGATCGCGGTGACAGTCAGGTCCTCGCCCAGCGCGAATTCAAGGTCGAGCTCGAAGTCGAAAGCATAGACCGCGCGCGTCGCCTCGTCGGCGCACAGGCGAAACGTCGCGCTTGATGCCTCGCGATCGACCAAGGCGAAGACCCGCCGCCGCACAAAACCATGCTTTTCAAGCTCGAAGCGGCGCCCCTGCCAGCGATACGCCCCGCCCGCGAGCATCCCGACGATCGGGAACAGGATCGGCGCTCGCCCGCTCCACCAGTCCGGATTGCCGTCCCATAGATATTCGCGCCCATCCTTGCTCGCCAGCCGGTGGAGCTCGGCGCCCAGCGGGTTGATACTGCACTCTAGCCGGTCGCTTCTCAACGTGACGAGGTCCATGCGCCCGTCTCGCATGGTGAGGCGCGCCCTGCCAAGCGGCATCCTTCGCTGGCGACGCGCGTTGCTTTTTGCGAGCATGGCCAGTTATCGTGACCCTCCGACGCGCGCCGAACGCGCCAAGGCAATTGCCGCGGTGGCGGCGATCCACATTGCCCTGGCCGCGTTGGTCTTTTCCAAGTCGCGGGCCGTGCCGGGCATATCCGCACAGGCGCCGACTCAGTTGATCGACGTCACGCTCCCGCCGCCGCCCCAGCCGCCACCCAAGCCAGCCGCGAGGCCCGAGCGCGAAGAAGGCGCCGTAGGCAAGAAAGCCAACCCCTCGCCGATCGTCCTTCCTCCGCCTAGAATCGCGCTTCCCGCCAGCAACCCGCTCCCCACGGCCCCGGTGGCGGGAAGCGGCAGCGCAACGAGCGCAGGTTCAGCTACGGCAGGCACGGGACCGGGTGCGGGCGGCACTGGAAGCGGATCGGGCGGAGGAGGCGCGGGGGGCGAAATCGGCGAGGATGCGCGGCTCCTGTCAGGCGGGCTTAGCCGCCGCGACTATCGCCGCCTGCGTGACTTTGCCGCCCCGAGCGGGCGCGCGGTGCTTGCGATCCTGATCACCGGCGATGGCCGCGTCGCGCGATGCAGCGTCCGCCAGTCGAGCGGTGATCCCGCACTCGACACGGCTCTATGCGCGATCCTCCAGCCGCGGATGGTGTGGGCCCCCGCACGCGACCGTAACGGCCGGCCGCTGACGGTCGGTATTATCTACACCGCAGTCTGGAGCCGCGACTGAGCTTAGCGCGCGGCGTAACGGGGATTGGCCAGGCGGGCGCGGTCACGCCCGTAGATATCGTCATAATACACTGCCTGATTGCCGCTCGACACCGCGGTCAGATAGGCGAGATAGACCGGCACCGGCTCGGCGAGGTTGACATGCTGTTCGGGCTTCATTCCCTTGGTGACGACCAGCGGGCGGCCGTACAGCCACCGCGCAAGCCGCGGCGCGTCTTCAAGCCGCACGCAGCCCGCGCTCAGCAGGCGCCCGGGCTCATCGAGCAATTCCTTGTTCGGCGTGTCGTGAAGATAGACCCCCGCTTTGTTGGGGAACATGAACTTCATCCGCCCCATCGCATTGGCGGGGCCTGGGTTCTGGCGCATGCGGATTTCGGTGCGTCCCGCCAGCACGGCCTTCCAATCGATCGTCGAAGGATCGACTTGGGTCGCCTTATTGCTCCAGTCGGATAGGACGACGTAGCCCTTTTCTCGAAGGTAGGGCAGGCCGAGCTTGACGACGTTGGGCGCGATCCGCTCGGCAACGAGGTCGGAAGGCAGGTTCCAATAGGGATTGACCGCGGTGTAGCGGATCATCGCGGCCATCATCGGGGTCGGCTGGGCGGGCTTGCCAACGACGACGCGCATCCAGTCGACGACCTTGCCATTTTCATACATGTAAAGCCGCTGCGCGGCGGTGTTGACCAACACATAGCGTTGCGGCCCGGCCGCCGGAAGCATCCGGACGCGATCGAGGTTGAGGTGCAGCTTGGACGCGATTTCGCGGTCGCGGCGCCGCTCCGCGTCGATCAGCGCGCGGCGCAGCCCGGCGTAATTTTCGTGCATCCACGGCATTGTATCGATGAAGCTGGTCATCGACCCGTTCGCCGCGGCCTGACGGAGCAGTGTCGAGGCTGAGGCCGCAGTCGGCGCCGCCTCCCGATCGACGAGCGTCCATTCATTGCTTGGCGCGACCCGGCGAACCGCCGCGACATAACGCACGAACGCCTCGCTCAGCATGCGGTCAGCCTGCCACGCCTCGCCACCATTGCCGGTGGCGCGACGCACCGCGCGTTGCAACGCGCGAATATTGAACTGACTCGAATCGACACCGTCGGCCGCGCTCGTCGCAAGCAAGTCGATCAAGCGATAGGCGGCGTCCTGCTGCCCGCCGTCGAGCCATAGCAAGGCGCCGTCGCGGTTATCGTAAAACTGGGCGACAGCCGCAACGCCGGTCGCGCCGACCGGTGCGGCTTGCGCGCTCGCCGGAGCGGGCGCGTGCATCGCCGTGGCCGCCATGAGGGCAGACACGACGAATCCCGCCGACCGCGAACGGCCGGCGGGTCGCGGAGACCGTAACGTGACGGTCCCCTTACGCATTAACCGCGCTCACCGGTCGACATCGGAGCGCTGGATACAGGAGCTGGGGCTGCAGCGGTCGGCGCACCCGCATAATATTGACCATTCTGATAATAGCCGTCGGCGCGACCGTCACGATCATTGTCTCCCCACACCGCGCCGGCAACGCCGCCGACCGCAGCACCAATCACCGCACCCTCAAGCAAGCCGAGACCCGGGATCACCGCACCGGCAACCGCGCCGAGCGCCGCACCACCAAGTGCACCAGTCGCAACGCGACGCAGCGTCGGATCATATCCCGACGGCTGACCCTGATAATATTGGCCATTCTGATAATAACCGTCAGCATAGCCGTCATTATTATTGTCCGCCCACACCGCGCCGGCGAGGCCGCCGATCCCGGCGCCAATCGCGGCGCCTTCGATGATTCCGACGCCCGGCACGACCGCGCCGAGCGCAGCACCACCGGCAGCGCCGACCGCCGCGCCCTGCGCGACGTCGCCAGCGGTGCGGCTGTTCATTCCGTCAGTCGCACACGCGCTGAGCGAAACGGTTCCGGCCAGCAAGGCCGCCATAATAAACTTCTTCATATCTTATCTCCAACCTGTTGGTTCAGCGGACCGTGCCCCGGACCCAATTATCCCCCCGGCAGACGGCGCACATGTCACAGGGCCCCAACGTCATTAGCGCCGATGCGTTCCTGATGTTCGTTGCGACAGTGTTATCGTTCGACCCTATCAACCCATCATCGGCGCGATTAAAGCTTGTGGGATGGCACTTAAGCAGCCCGTCGATGAACTCATCCTGACCTGCGCTCTGCGCGACGCAGCCGCGCTCCGATGAGCGCCCCGCTCGACCCGCGGCTCTTGCTCCAGGGCTATGCCGCGGGAATCTTTCCGATGGCCGACAGCCGCGATGCCGACGACATCTTCTGGGTCGAGCCGCGGCGGCGCGCGATCCTTCCGCTCAACACCTTCCATTGTTCGCGCTCGCTCGCGCGCCGGCTTCGCTCGGGGCACTTCACCGTTACGCGCGACCAGGCGTTCGACGCCGTGGTGCGCGCCTGCGCCGATCGCGACGAGACCTGGATCAACGCCTCGATCGAACAGGCCACGCGCCACCTTCATTCGGCGGGACATGCTCATTCGGTCGAATGCTGGCACGGTGGCGAGCTCGTCGGCGGACTCTACGGCGTCAAGTTGGGGGGCGCTTTCTTCGGCGAATCGATGTTCAGCCGGATGACCGATGCTTCGAAGGTCGCGCTCGCCTGGCTCGTCGCGCGGCTCAAGATTGGTAATTTCAGCCTGCTCGACTGCCAATTCATCACCGACCATCTCGCCTCGCTCGGGGCAATAGAGGTCAGCCGCGCGACCTACGTCGCATTGCTCGAGGTCGCGCTCGGCACGGGCACCAGCGGCTCGGGCGGGAGCGACGGCGGCGGTGTAACCGGCGGCGCTTCGCTTCCCGGATCGGCTCGCGGCCTCGCGCGGGCCCGCACAGAGGTGGCCGCCGAATTCGGCGCGTTCGACCTGTTGCTGGAGGCCGAGGGGGTGGCGGGTGCCGCAGGGCCCTCGGGCCAGCTCATCGCGCAACTCTTGGGCCACACGTCATAGATCGGATGTTCGACGACGTTGAGCGACGGGGTTTCCTTGTACAGCCAGCCCGAAAAGGCCCGCTTCCAGCCGCCGCCGGGTTGCGCGACATCGAGCTGGACGAAGGCGCCCGTGAGCCGCTCATTTTCCCACGGCGCGGTCGCGTCGCAGGCGCGCAGGCGGAC
>JBKJTQ010000139.1:0-9020 GCA_046589895.1 Sphingomicrobium sp. | reverse complement strand
TATGCCGAATATGCGGTCGCGCCGATCGGCCAGTGCCTGGGCGTCCCGCACGCGCTGTCGATGATCGAGGCGGCGGCGATGCCCGAGACGCTGTTTACCGTCTGGACGAACCTGTTCGAGCGCGCCTTCGCGAGCGAGGGCGATACCGTGCTGGTTCATGGCGGCACCAGCGGGATCGGCACGATGGCGATCCGATTGGGCGCGCTGTTCGGGCTGGAGGTGCTGGTCACGTGCGGCTCGGACGAGAAATGTGCCGCCGCGCGCGAGATCGGCGCGGCGCTGGCGATCAATTACAAGAGCGGCGACTTCGTCAAGGCGGTGCGAGATTTTACCGAGGGCCGGGGCGTCGATGTCGTCCTCGACATGGTCGGCGGGGACTATGTCGCGCGCAACCTCGCCTGTCTCGGCGATGACGGCCGCCATGTCTCGATCGCCTTCCAGCGCGGACCGAGCGCGGAAATCTCGATCGTCGACATCATGCGTCGCCGCCTGACGCTGACCGGATCGATGCTGCGCCCGCGCGATCTCGCCTTCAAGACGATGGTCCGCGACGAGATCGCCCAGACCGTGTGGCCCTATGTCGACGGAAATCGCCTGAAGCCCGTGATGGATCGCAGCTTTCCGCTGGAACAGGCGGCCGCGGCCCACGCGCGCATGGAAGCGGGTGACCATGTCGGCAAGATCGTGTTAGAAACTCAGGGTCCAGATACGCTACCAGCGAGGCCGTGATGGAGACGAAAAAGCACCCTGGGAGTGAGCGAGCGAAGGCGGATAGTGGATTCTATCCGGCGAGCGAGCGAGCGTGCCAGGGTGCTTTTTCGTCCCACCCGAAGGGCTTGGCTCTCTGGCATGCTGGACGGCGTCGAAGCACTCGACCGGGGGGCTCCGCCCCGCCCTTCGCACTTCTCCTAGCCCAGCATGCCAGAGAGCCAAGTCACGGCCTCGCTGGTAGCGTATCTGGACCCTAACATGAGCGCACTCGTCCTCCACGAGTTTCCGGCGTCGGGCAATTGCTACAAGATCCGCCTCACCGCGGCGCACCTCGGGCTGACGCTTGAGCGGCGCTCCTACAATATCCTGAAGGGCGAGACGCGGACCCCGCAGTTCCTTGCCACGATCAACCCCAATGGCCGCATCCCGGTGCTCCAGAACGGCGATCTGATGCTGCCCGAAAGCAATGCCGCCTGCTTCTACCTCGCCGACGGCAGCGACCTCATTCCCGATGAGCGGTTCGAGCGCGCCGACATGCTCCACTGGATGTTCTGGGAGCAATATAATCACGAGCCCAATGTCGCCACCCTGCGCTTCTGGCTGCGCTTCGTCGGCGTCGAGGCATTGAGCGCGGCGCAGCGGACGCAGATCGCCACCAAGCGCGAGGCGGGGCTGGCCGCGCTCGGCCTGATGGACCGGCATCTGTCCGACCGAAACTTTCTCGTCGGCGACCGCTTCAGCATCGCCGATATCTGCCTGTTCGCCTACACCCATGTCGCCGACGAGGCCAATCTCGACCTCGAAGCCTTTCCGGCGGTCGTCGCCTGGATGGAGCGGATCATGGTAATGCCCGGCCATGTCGGGATCGACGATTAGGGATACTGACCGAAGGTCATTTAGTGCACTGTCACCGTAATGCACCGTAATTCGCCACCGTAATTCGCACCGTAATTCGATTGATTCAAATTGCAAACTCACGGTCAATCGCCTTTTCTATGATGAACGGATAGCAACGACGGACATCGTCACAAAGATTCCGTATGCAATCAACAACAGGACACCTCGACTCCTCCCGATGCGTTCGCTGGGTCCCGGAATCAGAAAAACAAGAACCAGCATCCCTGTCCCGAGCGTGACTGCTGTTTCCAAAGCAGGTGGACGTATCGGGTGGATGGATGCCGCAACACCCACCACCGCGAGACCGTTGAAGAGATTGCTCCCCAAGAGTGTCCCAATGCTGATGTCGTCATGGCCACGCAGGCGGGCAAGCACGACGGTGACCAGTTCTGGCAGTGAAGTACCAAGCGCCACCACAGTTGCACCAACAATATATGTGTCAATGCCGAAATCGTCTGCGAAGCCTGTGGCTCCAATTACAAAGAACTTCCCGGCTGAGATAAGGGCGGCAAGTCCGATAAAACCGAATGCCATCGATCGCCATGGACGACTATTGCCGTCTGGATCGGCGGCTGACCGTTCGGCCAAGCCCGATCGGATCAGCAATCCAATCCAAACCATAAAGACTGCAAGCAAGAATAACCCCTCGCTCCGTTCGATATCACCATCGCGTACGAACCAGAGCGTCAGCAAAGGCACGGTCAGGGCCAAAAGGAAGTTGCGCCCCAAGTCGCGACGGTTGACCGCAATTGGCCCGAGCAGCAAGGCAACCCCGAAGATGAGTGCAATATTGACAATATTGCTGCCGAGCGCATCTCCAAGTCCGGTTTCCGGCTGCCCGGCTAGAGCTGCGACTGTCGAAACGGTAAATTCGGGGCTCGAAGTAGCGAAAGCCGTCAGCGTCGTCGCAACGAGTAGTTTGGGTACGCGCAGACTTGTGGCGGCACCAAGGATGCCTTTGAGGAACAGCTCTCCACCTATCGCCGCGAGGACGACAGCCGCCAGGATTGAGGTGAGGTCATTACCGAAATTGGCCATATGCTCTTTTCCACTCGATCAGCCCGGCGTCGCCTGACCTCTCGTCACCATCGTAGCGGAAAGGGCAAGGCTGTTGGGGCCATGAGATCTTGGCGTCCGGGATCGGTGGTTATGTCGCCACCATCGGCCCGCGCCTGATCGACGAAGAAATTACGGTGACAGTTTACTAAATGCACTTAATTATCTCTTGCCTGGCGCGGTTTCGAACCGCGCTTCTGAGGCTTGAGGGGAGCGCCAAAAGTCAAGTAGCCACATGGCCCGTCTCCCAAGGAGCGTTTCGATTCGGCGGCGCAATGTTTGGCCTAGATCAGGGCCGCCGGAAAGCTGGCCGAGGTTTCCAGACTCCGCTTGCCCTCGCGCGCTCCCCGGCCTAAATCGCCCTCAAGCTGGCCGCTCCGGGAAGGGGCGGCCCTTGTTATTTGTGGAGAATTTCATGGTCCAGCCGCTCATGCCCCATGCGACCGCCGCCTGGCTGGTCGATAATAGTGCGCTCAGTTTCACCCAGATCGCCGATTTCTGCGGGTTGCACATCCTTGAGGTCCAGGCGATCGCCGACGATACCGCCGCGACCAAGCTGACCGGGCGCGATCCGATTCGCGCCAAGGAACTGACCCACGCCGAGATCGAGAAGGGCGCCGCCGACCCCGATCACAAGCTCGTCATGCACAAGGAGCCCGATCCGGTGCGCCGCACCAAGGGCCCGCGCTACACCCCGGTGTCGAAGCGCCAGGACAAGCCCGATGGCATCAACTGGATCATCCGCAACCATCCCGAAGTAACCGACGGCCAGATTTCGAAGCTGATCGGCACCACCCGCACCACCATCGCCGCGATCCGCGATCGCACGCACTGGAACATGGCCAACATTACGCCAAAGGATCCGGTCACACTCGGCCTCTCGTCGCAACGCGAACTCGATGCCGCGGTGGCCAAGGCGCAGAAGGCGGCGGGCATGGAAGCGCGGGTCGACACCAGGCTCGACGGCGACCGCGAGGCGCTGATCACCGAGCTTCGCGCCGAGCGCGAGCAGAACGCGCGCGATGCCGAAGCGGCGCTTGCCGCCGCCGATGGCACCGACACCTCGGACGAGATTGTCCCGGGGATCAAGGATCCGTTCAAGCGTTGATTGGGCGTGTATTGATTTGAGCCGGCGCGGGGGCCAGGAGTTGACGATGGACGATCCCGAAATCGAATCCCTGTCGTTCGAGGCGGCGCTCGCTCAACTTGAGGTCATCGTGCGCAGCCTTGAGACGGGGGCCGAGCCGCTCGACCAATCGATCGAACTATATCAGCGCGGCGATCGGCTCAAACGCCATTGCGAGGCGCGATTGAAGGCGGCACAGGCGCGGATCGACCAGATTTCGGTCAATGCCGAGGGCAAGCCCGTCGCAACCACCAGCTTCGATGCTGGCTGAGCGCAGCGTGGAAGGCGCCGACCTTCGCTGGGAAAGCGCGCGCATCGCGGGATCGGTCGATGCCCTGTTCACTTCGCTGCTGGCCGATCCAGGCGATCGCCGCGACCGCTTGTTCGCAGCGATGCGCCATGCCGGGATTGGCGGGGGAAAGCGAATCCGGCCATTGCTGACCGTCGCCGCCGCGCGCCTCTTCGGGTTGGACGAGGTGCGCGCTATACGCGCCGGCGCGGCGGTCGAGGCGATCCACGTATACTCTCTTATCCACGACGATTTGCCATGCATGGACGATGATGATTTGCGCCGCGGCAAGCCGACCGTGCACAAGGCGTTTGACGAGGCTACTGCAGTGCTCGCGGGGGATTGCTTCCACGACCTGGCATTCGAAATATTGAGCGACGTCGCAACTCATGAAGATCCGTTCGTTCGCGCCGAGCTCGTACTCGAGCTTGCGCGGGCTTCGGGTCCGCATGGCATGGCGGGGGGGCAAATGCTCGACCTCGCCGCGGAGGGCGAGACGCTCGACCTCGGCGCGATCAGCCGTTTGCAACAATTAAAGACTGGCGCGCTGATCGAATTTGCGGTCGAGGCGGCGTGCATCATGGGCCGGATCGATGCCCGCGCGCGCATCCCCTACCGCGGCTATGCGCGCGATATCGGACTCGCGTTTCAGATCGCCGACGATTTGCTCGACCATAAGGGCGATGAGGCCGCGGCGGGCAAGCGCCTCAACAAGGATGCACTGGCCGGCAAGGCGACCTTTGTCTCCTTGATGGGCGAGGAGCGCGCGCGGCAGCAATGCGCGATGCTCGTCGCGCAGGCGATCGAGCATCTTGGCGATCATGGCGTCGAAGCCGATATGCTCCGCGCGATCGCGCACTATGTCGAAAAAAGGGACCGCTAATGGCTATTCAGCAGCGCATTGGGGTTTATCCTGGGACGTTCGACCCGCTCACGCTCGGCCATCTCGACATCATCCGCCGCGGGGCGCACCTCGTCGACCGGCTGGTGATTGGGGTTACCACCAACCCCGCGAAATCGCCGATGTTCGCGGTCGCCGAGCGGCTCGCGATGGTCAAGCGCGAGCTCGCGGATCTGCCGAGCGTATCGGTGGTCGAGTTCGACTCGCTGTTGATGGACTTTGCCGAACGCGAGGGCGCGACCTTGATCCTGCGCGGGCTGCGCGCGGTCGCCGATTTCGAATATGAATATCAGATGGCGGGGATGAACCAGCAATTGAACGATCGGATTGAGACGGTCTTTCTGATGGCCGATGTGTGCCTTCAGCCGATTGCGTCAAGGTTGGTGAAAGAAATCGCCCGCTATGGCGGCGCGATCGACAAGTTCGTCACGCCGGGGGTGGCCGCCGATGTGGCGCAACGCCTCAAGCGCGATTAGGAGCAGCCCGGATGCGGTGGAAAAAGAAGTTGAATAAGGTGTGGCTGACATATCCGTTGTTGGGGTTCGCTTTGGTAGCGGCCAAGCCTGCGCCCGTCGCACCCGCCGCGCCGGCCGTGTCGTTGGTCGTGCCCGCCGCGATTGCCGCCGACCCCGCCAATCGCTGGACGCTTGAGCTGTCGACCGGAGCCAAGGTCGTGATCCAGCTTCGCCCCGATATCGCCCCGCACCACGTCTATCGCGTTCAGCAACTGACCACGCAGCGATTTTACAATGGACTTAAATTCCACCGCGTAATTCCCGGCTTCATGGCGCAGGGCGGCGATCCGCAGGGCACTGGGCAGGGCGGCTCGACGCTCCCCGATCTTGCCGCGGAATTCAGCGACATGCCGCATCTTCGCGGGGTGCTGTCGATGGCGCGCGCCGAAGCGGAAAATAGCGCCAACAGTCAATTCTTCATCGTGCTCACCCCGACCTTCAAGCTCGACCATAAATATAGCGCGTTCGGGCGAGTCGTCGAAGGCATGGCGGCGGTCGACGGCATGGCGCCGGGCGAACCCCCCGCCGAGCCAACCAAAATCGTCCGCGCGACGATCGGCGGCCCGCTGCCGGTGCCCCCAGCCGCTGCCGTTGCCGCTGCTGCCCCGGCGCCGGTCGCGGTCGCTTCCGGAGCTGCGCCCGTCAAACCATGAATGTCGATCTATTCGACTTCGACCTGCCGACCGACCGCATCGCCCTTCGACCAGCACGTCCGCGCGACGCGGCGCGGATGCTGTTTGTCGAAGGAGACCGGCTTAGCGACCGCCGCGTCACCGACCTCGCCGACCTGCTCAACCCCGGCGATGTGCTGGTATTCAACGACACGCGCGTCATCCCCGCCCAGCTTGAGGGACGCCGCGGCGAGGCCAGGGTCGGGGTAACCCTCCACAAGCGCGCCGGACTTCGTTCCTGGTGGGCGTTCGTGCGCAATGCCAGGCGGCTGCGCGACGGCGATATGGTTGATTTCGGTCACGGGGTCAGCGCCAGTGCGGTCGAGCGCGACTCCGCGGGCGCGATCCGGTTCGACTTCGCCGGCGAAGAACCGATCGAAATGCTGCTTGAGCGCGCCGGGCAGATGCCGCTCCCGCCCTATATCGCCTCGAAGCGCCCGACCGACGCCGACGACGCGTCAGACTATCAGACGATGTTCGCGAAGCGTGCTGGCGCGGTCGCCGCGCCGACTGCGGCGCTCCATTTCACCGAAGCGATCATCGAAGCGCTCGACGCCAGGGGCATCCGGCGCGAAACGCTCACCCTCCACGTCGGCGCGGGGACCTTCCTCCCGGTCAAGGTCGACGACACCGCCGATCACCAGATGCACGCCGAATGGGGCCGCATCGACCAGCCCACCGCCGATCGCCTCAACACGGTGCGCGCGTCGGGCGGACGGTTGATCGCAGTCGGCACTACTTCGCTTCGTCTGATTGAAAGCGCGGCGCGCGAAGACGGCATAATCGAACCCTTCGAAGGTGATACCGCGATCTTCATCACCCCCGGTTACCGCTTCCTCGCAATCGACGGGCTGATGACCAACTTCCATTTGCCGCGATCGACGCTGTTCATGCTCGTCTCGGCGTTGATGGGGCTCGACACGATGCAGGCGGCCTATGCGCACGCGATCGTCGAAAAATACCGCTTCTACAGCTTCGGTGACGCCTCGCTGCTTCTACCCTAGCCGCCCTTCCCTGACCTCAAGCCAGTGAGACAGGTCGCGGTCGAGGAGGGTGGCGAGGTGGTCGATCTCGGGCTTGAGGCGCGCGCGTATGTCGTGCTGCACCGCGACCGGAATCGGGCGTTTGGGCAAGGGGATGCGGTTCCAGCGGAGGAGGCGCTTGCGCAGTGAAAAGATATTCTGGGTAAACTTGTCGTCGCGCACCGGGGCGTCGAGGCTGCGTTCGCGCTGGGCGAATTGCTTGCCCGCCAGATAGTCGCGGGCGAAGCCCGGCGGGCGCTTGAGTAGTCGCTGAAGCCAGCCGAAGCGGAACCCGCGGCTCTCGCGACGTGGCGAGAAGTCGGTCCCCGCGAAGGGCTCGATCCCGGCAAAGTCGCACAAAGCGCGATATTGACCCTCGGGGTCGGCGACAAGCTCGTCGAATAGCGAAATGAAGCAGCGCTCGCGCCCGATCTCGGCGAAGAAGCGCTCAACATGGGTGCCGAACCTGCCCGCTTCGTCATAGCGCAGCCAGCGCGGCTCATAGCAGGAACGCGGGATGCGCTTGCCCGCGACGCGGTCGGGGATCGCCGCCCATGCGTCTTCGAAGCGGGCGATTGTCTCGTCGCCGGTATATTTCAATCGCCCGTGGAGCGAGGGCAGCATCGTCATCGGGTCGCGCAGCGCGATGACGAATTTGGCGTCGGGCCACAGGCTGAGCGCCGGGACGAGATGCTCGGGCGCGTAGAGGTAGGATACCGATCCATCAACCCCGGTGTCGCGGCTGGCGTCGCATTCGGCATAGTAACGATCAAGATATTCGCGCTCGACCAGTTCGCGCAGCGCCGCCGCGTCGAGAGCCCGCGTGTCATGCTGGAGAAAGAAGTGCGGCTCCTTGACCAGCGGATAGCAGATCCGCGGATGCGCCTTGAGATAGGCCGCAAGCGTGGTCGTGCCGCAGCGCGGGGCGCCGACGATGAAGATGAAGCGCGGGAGGTCGGTAATGGTCACGGTCGCGCCCATAGGCGAGGCGGCGGGATTGCGCAAAAAAGCCGCCCCTCAACTGGCGAAATAGGTCCATAGCAGCCGCGCGGTAAGCGCGAGCGATAGCGTCACCAGCAGAGGCCGGATAATCTTCGCCCCGAACCGCATCGCGGTATGGCTGCCAAGCCAGCCGCCGAGCATCGCTCCCGCCGCCATCGACAGCCCGAGCAGCCACAAAATTTTCCCGCCTAGCGCCAAGAAGATGACGCTGGCGACATTGCTGGTGAGGTTGAACAATTTGGTCAGCGCGGTAGCGCGCGTCAGGCCGAGCCCGCGAAGCCCGACGAGGCTGGCGGTGAAGAAACTCCCCGTGCCCGGCCCGAAAAAGCCGTCATAGGCGCCGATCGTGACCGCAATCGGGGCATAGCCGCGCGGGCCAACGCGCTGGTGCGCATCGCCATCGTCCATCCGCGGGCTGGCGACGACGTAAAGCGCGACCGCGATCAACAACAGCGGGATGATCAACCGGAGCGCGCCGGGGTCGATCGCCTGGACCGCGATCGCTCCGATGATTGCGCCCGTGAAGACCAGCGCGATCGTGCCCTTGTACGCGCGCCAGTCAACCAGCCCCTTGGCGGCGAAATTGCGAAACGCGGTGGCGGTACCGAACATCGACTGGAGCTTGTTGGTACCGAGCGCGTGGATCGGCGGGACGCCAGCGAACAGCAAGGCGGGCACCATGATCAGGCCGCCGCCGCCGGCAATGGCGTCGATGAAGCCGGTCAGCACGGCGGTCGCGGTGAGGGCGGTGATTATCCATGGGTCGAGCATGGGCACATCCCTTGCAAGGCGCCGAGCATTCAGCAACCCGCCATCAACGGACACTGGCA
>JBKJTQ010000036.1:0-13013 GCA_046589895.1 Sphingomicrobium sp. | reverse complement strand
CCGCCTGCTGCTCGGACACAAGCGCTCGCCGACGCTGCTCAAGCCGCTGATCGACGGGTTTGCGAAGAAGACGCGGGCGAACAATATCCGGCCCGGCGCGCTTGCCGCGATCGCACGCGACAAGGCGCAGGGCCGGCGTGTGGTGATGGCCACCGCCAGCTATCGCCTCTACGCCGCCGCGATCGCCGAGGCGCTGGGGTTCGACGATTGCATCGGGACCCATTCGCTCATCGGGCTCGACGAACGCGTCCACGCCAGGATCGACGGCGAAAATTGCTACGGCCCGGCAAAATTGCGGATGATCGAGGCGTGGCTTGCGAAAGAGAAGATTGAGCCCGGAAAGGTCCGCTTCTACTCCGACCATGCCAGCGACGCGCCGGTGTTCGAATGGGCCGACGAGCCGGTCGCGGTCAATCCGCACGATAAGCTCAAGCGCCTTGCCGAAACGCGCGGCTGGCCGGTCGAGGATTGGGGCTGATGCCTGCCTAAATCGTGTTCAGCGCATTGTCGAAGTCGGCGATCAGATCTTCGGCCTTCTCCACCCCGATCGAGATGCGGACGAGGTTGTCGCTGATCCCGAGCGCGGCCTTGCGCTCGTCGGGGACCGACAAATGGGTCATCGCCGCAGGCGCCGAGGCGAGCGTCTCGGTCCCGCCTAAACTGACTGCGAGCTTGGCGATCTTCAAGGCGTCGAGAAACGCGAACGCCTCGCGCTCGCCGCCCTTCAGATAGAGGGAAAAAGTCGATCCGGCGCCGAGGCAATGGCGGCTGTAAATATCGGCCTGGCGCGATCCTTCCTCAAGGAAAGCGAGATAGCCGACGGTCTCGACCTTGGGGTGGCGGCGGAGGAATTCGCATATCTTGGCGGCATTTTCGCCGGCGCGGGTCATCCTCAATTCGAGCGTCTCGAGGCTGCGCAGCAACATCCACGCGGTGTTGGGATCGCAAATCCCGCCCATCGTGTTGCGGATCATCCGCACCCGGTCGAGCAACGCCTTCTTGCCGGTCAGCCCGCCCGCGACGAGGTCCGAATGGCCCCCGGCATATTTGGTCAGGCTGTAGACCGAAATGTCCGCCCCCTGATCGAGCGGACGCGCCCACAGCGGCCCGAGGAAAGTATTGTCAATCGCGATCGGGGGAAGCTCGCTGTCGAACGCCGCGGCGCGCGATGCGACCACCGCCTCGACATCGACCAAAGCGTTGGTCGGATTGGCGGGGCTTTCGAGATAGATCAGCGAGACGTTGCCCTTCGCCTTGGCGCGGACCATCACTTGGTCAATCTCCTCGCGCGTCGCGCCCGCGGGAAAGTCGACATATTTGACCCCGAACTGACCGAGGATCTTGTTTATGATCGTCTCGGTCGCGGCATAAAGCGGCCCCGAATGGACGATTACGTCGCCGGGGCGCACAAAGGTCAGGAACAGGGTCGTGATCGCGGTCATCCCGCTCGAGAAAGCGAGAGATTCCTCAGCATCTTCCCAGATCCGCAAGCGATCCTCGAGAATTTCCTGATTGGGGTTGTTGAAGCGCGAATAGACGAGGCCATCGGTTCCGCCCGGGCGCTTGCCGGTGATGCCTTCGAAGAAGCGCTTGCCGTCGGCGGCGCGTTCGAAAACGAAGGTCGAGGTGAGGAAAATCGGCGGCTTCAATGACCCTTCGCTGAGCGCCGCATCGAAGCCATAGCCCATCATCAGCGTCGACGGGTCGAGCTTGTGATTGCCGATATGCTGGGTCATTTCCTTGGGGCGGCGGCTGTCGGTCACGTCTTTCTCCTGGTTGCCGCGGGCCCTAGCCGGTGGCGCGAAGCGACGCTAGGGTAGCGCAATGAGACTAAGCTGGCGCCCGTAGCCCGACTCAGCGCGATGAGTCGCGCGGCGATAGCTGAAATAACGATCCTCAAGCGCATAAGTGTCAAGTCCGAGCGATTCGATGCGACGCAATCCGGCCGCGGCGAGGCGCGCGGTCGTGTAAGCTTCGAGGTCGAAATGGGGCTGGCCGTGCGGGCCGTCGGACAGGAAACGGTCATTGCCGCTGTCGTCGGCCAGCAGGCGTTCGGCAAAGGCTTGATCGACTTCGTAGGAGGCGCGCGCGATGCACGGGCCGATCGCGGCGGCGATATGCTCGACCCGCGCGCCGAGCGAAACCATCGCCGCGATCGCCTGATCGGTCACGCCAGAAACCGCACCGCGCCACCCGGCATGCGCGGCGCCGATCACCCCCGCCTCAACATCGACAAGCAGTACGGGTGCGCAATCGGCGGTGACGATCCCGAGGATAAGTCCACGGGTCGCGGTGACGATTGCGTCGGCGTGGGGGCGCTCGTCGTCGGGCACTGCCCCGGTGACGATTATCGCGCCCGGCGAATGGATCTGATGTACGGTGGCGAGCGGGGCGCCGGGCAGGATGGCGGCGGCGGCTGCGCGGCGATTGGCCGCGGCAACCGCCGGCTCCTGCCCGCTGCCAAGCCCACAATCGCCCGCCGCGCGCCCGAAGAAGCCGTGCGGGATGGCAGCGAGGGCTCGGGCGCGGATCATAGCTTGAGCTTCATCACGATATCCTCGTCGGCATGGGTGCCGACCATGAAGGCGTAGGCTCCGACCGTCGCGAACCCATGGCGCTCATAAAAGCGGCGTGCGCGGTGATTGCCGGTGAATACCGAAAGGAACAATTCATCGGCGCCGCGGCGATTGGCGGTGGCGATGACCCACTCGATCAGCGCCGCCGCGACCCCCGCTCCGTGCCACGGGGCGAGCACGTAGAACTGGCGAAGCTCGGCCGCTCCGCTGGCCGGGGTAAAGGGCAAATGCGGCGGACCAAGCTTGGCATAAGCGATCATCGCGCCCTCCTGCTCGGCGATCCGCACGACGAAGCCAGGATCGCCAAGCTCGGCGCGCCACGCCTCGACGGTGTGATTGTCGAGGAACAGCGCGAGATCAGCGGGGGCGTAAAGGTGTCCGAAGGTTTGGGTAAAACTGTCGGCGCCAAGCGTGGCGAGCGCGGCGGCGTCGGCTATAGAGGCGTCGCGATAGACGATCATCGCTCGAGCCCCGCCACCGTCGGCCAGTCGCGATGACTGAGCGCGATGACCTTGAACAGGTGCCCCATCTCGGCCTCGTCGCAGAGGCGGCGGCGCGCCGCGGCGATTGCTTCGGTTTGTTCAGGGTTACGCGCGGCGAGTGCCGAGGCGCGCGGGCCGATGCCGAGCGCTTCGAGCCAGTTGCCCTGGGCGACGACCCGGCTCACCGTGCAGTGACTGGCGGCATCGGCGAGCGCGGCGAAATCGACGTGGGCGCTGAGGTCGGCCTCGCCTGGCTGGTGGAGCGGGTCGACGAACTGATGGTCGCGCACTGCCTGGAGCGTGTCGCCGATTTCGCCGCCGGCATAGCCGTAGTCGATTACCAGCGCGGCGCCGCCGTGGCTTGCGAGATGGCCGGCGAGCGCGGCGGCGGCGGCGGCGCGCGCGGGCGAGGATTCGCGGATCGGCCCGTCGAGGGTGAAGGCAAAGCGCTCGCCCTCGCAGCTGATGCGGCGCTGCTCCTCGCCGGCCCATTGCTCGACCGGCAACGCATCGAAAAATTCATTCGCGACGAGCAACATGGGGCGCTCGGGGAGGTCCTCAATGCGGACGTGGAAGAGCGCATCGGGAAGCCGCGCGGCCTGCGCGGAGCGCAGCGCGGGGCTGGTCTCGACGAGATGCACGGCGCCCGCAAACCCCGTGCGGCGCATCACCCGCAGCGCATCGGCGGCAAGCGTCCCGCGTCCCGGGCCAAGCTCGGCATAATATGCGTCAATTGGCGATCCGGCGCGGCTCCACACATCGGCGAGTGCGGCGCCGACCAGTTCGCCGAACATCTGGCTGATCTCGGGCGCGGTGACGAAATCGCCCGCGCTGCCGAGCGGATCGCGGGTGGCGTAATAATGCGCGTTGGCGACGGCCATATAACCGGCGACGCTCATTGGGCCGTCGCGCGTTATGCGCGCGCGCAATTGTTCGGCAAAAGCGGTCACAGGCCCTCCCCCATCGAAAGGTCGTACAGCCTCCGGCTGTTCGAGGTCAGGCTGAGAGCCTGACCGACCTTTCGATCCTCCCGCGAGCGGGAGGGGGGCTTCACGCAACGCTCTGGCTGCCGGCGATCGGCTCGACGCGGACGCGGCGCTTGTTCGCGGTGGCCATCAGATAGAGTCCGCCGACGATCATCGGCACGGTCAGCCATTGCCCCATGTGGAGTCCGGTTGCGGCGGCAAATCCGGCCAGCTGGCTGTCGGGTTCGCGGACGAATTCGACCCCGAAGCGAAAGATGCCGTAAAAAAAGATGAACGCGCCGACCAGCTTGCCCGGCTCATAGCGCGCCTTGGTGCGCCAGAACATGAACCCGAGGATGGCCATCAGCACGAGCCCTTCGAGCAGCGCCTCGTAAAGCTGGCTCGGGTGGCGCGGCGGGCCGAGCACGCGCAGGCCGTCGGCGACTTCGGGGAAGCGGATCGCCCACGGAACGCTCGCCGGAGCGCCCCACAATTCGCCGTTCACGAAATTGGCGAGGCGGCCGAAGAATAGCCCGAACGGGACGGTGCAGGCGACATAATCGTGCACCCGGAGCCACTGCAGCCCTTCGCGACGCGCGAGGTAGAGAATTCCGAGCGAGGTGCCGATGACCCCGCCGTGGAAGCTCATCCCCCCGTCCCACAGCTTCAATATGTCGATCGGATGGTCGAGATAATATGCCAGATTGTAAAACAGAACATAGCCCAGGCGACCGCCGAAAATAATCCCGAGGCTGGCGTAGAAGACAAGATCGTCGGCATGGCGGCGGGCCATCGGCGCGCCGGGCTGCCTGAGCAATTTCAGCAGATACCAATAGCCGAGGAAAATCCCCGCGAGATAGGCGAGGCTGTACCAGCGCAGCTCGAAAAAGCCGAGCGACAGCGCGACTGGCGATAGGCCGAGGTCGGTGAAGGCAATGCCCGCGGCGGCGATCGTTACGATGTGGTCACTCATCTGCTGCGCTCCCGGGGGCTTCCCCTTGGCTTTGCCGCCTCTTAGGGTGCGGCACCGAAAAGGCAAAGGAGTGGATTATGGTGTCTGACCTCGACCGGAAATTTGACGCGGTCCTGGCCGCGGTCACCGGGCCGGGGGGGCGAATTGTGCTGGGCGAGGATGAGAAGGGCCGCACCATCGTTACCAATTTCCCACAGACGCTGCCGGCCTTATTCAAGACCTTCTGTGCATCGAATGGTGCGATCGAGGGCGTGGTCGCGGGTGATGAGCGACTGACCTTTGCCGATCTTGACCGCTGGTCGGATCGTGTCGCCCATGCGCTGGTCGCGCGCGGGATCGTCAAGGGCGACCGCGTGGCGATCGCGATGCGCAACTGCCCGAGCTGGATCGTAACCTATATGGGCGCGCTCAAGGCCGGGGGCGTGGCGACGTTGATCAATGGCTGGTGGCAGACCGAGGAGCTCGACCATGCGCTCGCGCTCACCGAGCCCCGGCTGGTGATCGCCGACGCGCCGCGCGCGGCGCGTATCGCAGCTTTGCCGGGCGACTATTCCTTGATCATGCTTGCGATAGAGCAGCATCTCGACGGCGCGCTGGCGCCCTTGCTCGATGGTGCCTCCGACGATGCGGTGCTGCCCGAAGTCGGCCCCGAGGATGAGGCGACGATCCTGTTCACGTCGGGATCGACCGGCGAGGCGAAGGGCGCGCTGTCGACCCATGGCGCGGTGACGACCGCGGTTTGTTCCATGGCCACCACCCTGATGACGATGTGGGGCGTTCTCGAATCGGACGGCACTCCGCCCGCCAATCCGCCGCGCACTTTGGTCAATGTGCCGCTGTTCCACGTTACGGGCGAAGTCGCGGTGCTGCTCATCAGCTTCGTGATCGGAAGGGGCATGGTGCTGATGCCCAAATGGGACGCGGCCGAGGCGTTGCGGCTGATCGAGAAGGAGCGGATCACCTATTTCATCGGGGTGCCGACGATGAGCCTCGAACTGATGAATCACCCCGATCACAACAAATATGACATGAGCACGCTGACCGACCTTGCCGCGGGCGGCGCGGCGCGGCCGGTGGCGCATGTCGAGCGATTGCAGGCGGTTTTCCCCAACGCGCAACCCGCGCTTGGCTATGGGCTGACCGAAACCAATGCCATCGGCTGCGGCAATTTCCGGACTAATTACGCTGCCAAGCCCGCCTCGACCGGGCGCCCGCAAAAACCGTTTGTCGAACTCGTCATCCTGGGCTCGGGCGACGCGCATTTGCCGAGCGGCGAGCGCGGCGAGATCGCGATCCGCAGCGCCGCGAACATCAAGAGCTATTGGCGCGACCCCGCCGCGACCGCCGCCGCTTTCACCGCCGACCATTATGTCAAGACCGGCGACATCGGCTACCTCGACGACGACGGCTATCTGTTCATCGTCGACCGCAAGAAGGATATCATCATTCGCGGCGGGGAAAATATCTCGGCCGCCGAGGTCGAGGCAGCGGTCTATGGCTGCGACGGGGTTAGCGAAGCCGCGGTGTTTGGGGTAACCGACGAGCGGCTGGGCGAAGTCCCGGTGGCGATCGTCTATCCGCGCGAGGATAATGCGCTCGACGAGGAGACGCTGCGCGCCTTCCTCGCGACCAAGCTTGCCGCGTATAAAATTCCCGCGGTGATGCATTTTTTGGCCCAGCCACTGCCGCGGCTCGGTACCGGCAAGATCGATCGCGTCGCGCTGAAGCAGCAGTTTTCCGCCTGAGATGCGGTGGCCATCGGCGGCGGTCGATCGCCGGACCCTGTTGATCGGCGGCGGCGCAGGGGTCGGGCTGATCATCGCCTTCGCCACCTGGCCGCGGCGCGCCGGATCGCCACTGCGTGGAGCCGCGGGCGAGCAGGTGTTCGGGCCCTATCTGCGCATCGCGCGTGACGGCCGCGTCACCGTCGCGGTGCCGCAGGCCGAAACCGGGCAGGGCGCGTGGACCGGGCTTGCTCAAATCGCCGCCGACGAATTGGGCGCGGCATGGGACATGGTCGCGGTGGAGCCCGCCCCGCTCGCCCCCGGCTATGCCAATCGGCTGCTCGGCGAAACGCGGCTGACCGCCCAATCTTCTTCGATCCGGGCGTTCGAAGGTCCGCTGCGCGAGGCGGCGGCGATGGCGCGGTCGATGCTGTGCGGCGCGGCGACGGCGCGGTGGAAGATCGATGCCGCCGAGTGCGAGGCGCGCGACGGCTTCGTGACGAGTGGCGCGAAACGGCTGGAGTTCGGCGAACTCGCGGAGGAGGCGGCTGGCCTGCGCGTCCCGAAGAGCGCGCCGCTGAGGCGCGGAGTGCTTGTCGGCCAATCGCTTCCCCGGCTCGATTTGCCCGCAAAAAGCGACGGCAGCTTGCGCTTTGCGGGGGACGTGCGGCTGCCCGGATTGCGCTTCGCTTCGGTGCGGATCGCGCCGCCGGGGGGACGCGTCACGGGATTCGATCGTCCCGCGGCCGAGGTGAACGGTGCGCGCCTCGTCGGCCTTGAGGAATGGGTCGCCGCGGTGGCGGAGACGACGTGGGCCGCGAACCGTGCGCTCGATGCCGCCAGCCCGCGCTTTTCGGGACCTGCAAATGCCGACACCCCCTCGATCGAGCAAGCGCTGACGGCGGCGCTCGATGGTCCGATGGCGACCGTGGTCGATGAGGGCGATTATGAAGCGGCGGTCGAGGGCAAGCGCCCGCTGTCGGCGACCTACCGCATCGCGCCGGCCCCGCATCTTTCGCTCGAACCGCCGTCGGTGACGGTGCGCTTCACCGGCGACCAGTTGGAAGCGTGGGTAGCTACAATCGCGCCCGACCTTGCGCGCGCTTCGGCGGCGAAGGCGGCGGGGATCAGCGAGGCGCAGGTCACCCTTTATCCGATGCCGGTCGGCGATGCCGGAAGCGGAGCGATCGGCAGCGAGCTCATCGCGATCGCGATTGCCGTGGCGCGAGCGATCAAGGCGCCGGTGTCGCTGACGATGCCCGCCGCAACCGCGCAGAATCATGACGCCTGCCGTCCGCCGCTGGCGGCGCGGATCAGCGCGCTTGGCGACGCTTCGGGCGGGCTGGCGAGTTGGCACGGGCGGTTCGCGGGGGCGGCGGGGCTCGATGCCGCGCTGGCGCGCGCCAAAGGCATGGCGCTGCCCGAGTTCACCGCGCGCGGGGCGGCGCCGCCTTATGCCGCCGCTGCCTTGCGGATTGAGGCCGCGACCGTGACGCTTCCGATAGCTTGGGGCTATTTACGCGGTGACGTCGAGCCGCTGACAAGCTTCGCCAATGAAAGCTTCATCGACGAATTGGCGCGCGCGCGCGGGGTCGAGCCGCTCGCTTTTCGCATCGGGCTGCTCGGCGGGCAGCCAGGGCTGGCGCGTGCGCTGAGCAGCGCGGCGGCGCACGGCGGGTGGGACGGCGGCGCGCGCGGAAGCTCGCTCGGAATCGCCTGCGCTTCGGGGTTCGGCAGCCACATCGGGCTGATGGCCGAAGCGAGCATCGGGCTCGACCAGCGCATCCAGGTCACCCGGCTGGTCGCGGCGGTCGATGCGGGGCGGCTGGTCAATCCGGGGCTGGTGCAGCAGCAGATCGAAGGCGGGTTGCTCCATGCCCTGGTAAGCGTGACCGGCGCCGCGCCCGAAATTATCGCGGCTATGCCGCGCGCGCGGCCGCTGGCGGCGCTCGGGCTGCCGACGCTCAGGGCGCTGCCCAAGGTCGAAGTCGTGCTGCTGCCGAGCGGAGAGGCATCGGGCGGGGTCAGCGGGCTCGGCGCGCTCGTGCTCTCCGCGGCGGTCGGCAATGCGATTTTCGCCGCGACCGGAATGCGCTTGCGCCGCCTGCCATTCGACCCGATGAGCGCGGCATGACTCAGCCCGCCGGCCACCCAGCCATTCCCGCGCCGAGGGTAGGGGTTTTGCTGACCAATCTCGGCACTCCCGACGCCCCCGATGCGCGCGCGGTGCGGCGTTACCTTGCCCAATTCCTGTCCGATCCGCGGGTGATCGAAATCCCCAAATTGGCATGGCAGCCGATCCTCCACGGGATCATCCTGCGCACCCGCCCCAGGAAGAGCGCGCACGCTTATGCGCAAGTGTGGACCGAGCAAGGGTCGCCGCTTGCTGCGATTACCGCACGGCAGGCCAAGGCGCTACAAGACCGGCTCGGCGGCGGGGTGATCGTCGACTATGCCATGCGCTACGGAAATCCGGGGATCGGACAGGCGCTCGACCGGATGTTCGCCGGCGGCGCGACGCGGATCCTGGTCGCCCCGCTTTATCCACAATATTGCGCCGCGACGACCGCGAGCGCGATGGACGCGACCTTTGCCGCGATAGCTGCCAGGCGTTGGCAGCCCGCACTGCGGACCTTGCCGCCTTACCATGACGATCCGCATTATATCGACGCGCTCAAGGTAAACCTCGAACGTCAGCTCACCGCGCTCGATTTCATCCCCGACCGCCTGCTGCTGAGCTTCCACGGAATGCCGCAGCGCACGCTGACGCTGGGTGATCCCTATCACTGCCATTGCCAGAAGACGGCGCGGCTGCTGGCCAAGCAAATGACGATCCCGGTCGACATCGCTTTTCAGTCGCGCTTCGGACGCGCCAAGTGGCTTGAACCCGCAACTGACGTAACGCTCAAGGCTTATCCGGCGCAGGGCGTCACCAAAATCGCCATTGCCGCGCCGGGCTTTTCCGCCGACTGCCTTGAAACGATCGAGGAGCTCGGAATCCGCGGCCGCGCCGATTTCGTCGCCGCCGGCGGAACGCATTTCGCCCGCATCGATTGCCTGAACGACAGCGACGAAGGGATGGGGATGCTCGACGCGCTGGTCCGGCGCGAACTTGCCGGATGGTGGCCAGCGGCCTAGCAAAAAAGAGATCGGGAGAGATAATATGGCACGAGTAGCAGTGGTCACCGGCGGAACGCGCGGCATCGGCGAGGCGATTAGCATCGCGTTGAAGGACATGGGGATGGCTGTCGCGGCGACCTACGCCGGCAATGACGAGCGTGCCAGGGAATTCAGCGAGCGGACCGGGATCAAGACCTATAAATTTGACGTCGCCGACCATCAGGCGTGCCTCGACGGCTGCGCCCAGATCGAGTCCGAGCTTGGCCCGGTCGATATACTCGTCAACAATGCCGGGATCACCCGCGACACGACGATGAAGCGGATGGATCATGCCAAGTGGCAGGACGTCATCGACACCAACCTTGGCGGCTGCTTCAACATGGCCAAGGCGGTGTTCGAAGGAATGCAGGCGCGCGGCTTCGGGCGGATCGTCAACATCGGCTCGATCAACGGTCAGGCCGGGCAATATGGCCAGGTCAATTATGCCGCCGCCAAGTCGGGGATCCACGGCTTCACCAAGGCGCTGGCGCAGGAAGGGGCGCGGAGCGGCGTGACCGTCAACGCGATTGCCCCGGGCTATATCGACACCGACATGGTCGCCGCCGTCCCCCCCGAAGTGCTCGGCAAGATCGTCGCCAAAATCCCCGTCAACCGGCTCGGCAAGGCGAGCGAGATCGCGCGCGGCGTTGCCTTCCTGGTCGGCGAGGATGCGGGGTTCGTCACCGGCTCGACGCTGTCGATCAACGGCGGGCAGCATATGTATTGATGCCGCTTGAGCTGTCCATGAAACGCTCGGTGACGATCGCCGGGCACGAGACGTCGGTCAGCCTTGAGCCGGTCTATTGGGCGGCGCTCGAGCAAGCCGCGGTCGACCATATATTACCGCTCAACGCGTTGATCGCGCGGATTGATGTCGCGCGGCTCGACAGCGTCCCGCCGCCCAATTTGGCCTCGGCGATCCGCCAGTGGCTGTTAATGCGGCTGCTTGCCGGCCGCTGAGATGATGGCTTGCGCAAATGCGGCGCCGTGGTCGGGGGCGTGCTGGAGCCACAAGGCGGGCTCGATCAGCTCAAGCTCCATGATGCGGAGCGCGCCGTCCTCCCCCTCGATCATGTCGACCCGCGCATAGACCGCAGGCGCGGGCGCGGCGGCGAGCGCGGCCGTGGCGAGGTCGATCGCACCGGGGGGCGGGGGGAGCGGATGTTCGCTCCCGCCAAGGTGCGGCTGGACGCGGAAGTCGCCTGCCTTGGGGCGCTTGACGATGCAATGGCTATATTCGCCTCCGAACAGCATCAGCGAATATTCGCCGCTGATTGCGATCGACGGCATATAGGGCTGGACGAGCATTCGCTTGCCGCGCACTCGGCCGGGGATGCTGTCGTTGGGACCGAGCCGATATGTGTCGTCAGCCGCGGCCGAGACCAGCGGTTTGACCACCAGCTCGTCGCCAAATGCTTTGCGCGCATCGGCGAGCGACTGGTCGTCGAGCGCTTCCACGGTGCGCGAGGCGACAGTGGCGACGCCGGCCTCGGCAAGCTGTTCGAGATAGGCCTTGTCGCTGTTCCAGCGCAGCAGCGCGGGCGGGTTGAGCATCGGCGGCGCGCCCGGCTGCGCCATTCGCTTGAGCAGCGCGCACCACTCGGCGAAGCGCAGATGATAGCCCCATGCGACAAGCGGAAGCACTGCAGCGACCGCCGCCAAGTCGCCGATCTCGGTCCATGGCCGGGGTTCAACGCTGATTCCCGCAGCGCGGAGCGCCGACGCCTCGACGTCATAGGCCCAATTCCACTCTTCCCAATAATCGGGAGCCGGCGTGAGGATAACCGCGCGCACTATCGAGCCAGCAGGATTCGCGCTTGCCCAGCAATCTGCGCGAGCATCGGCGCGGTGATCGCGCCGCTCAGCTTGGCGCGTTCGATCAACTGCCGGAATTGCGCGATGCGCTTGGGATTGTCGCTCACCCAGCGTTCGACGCTGCGGTCGGGATCATCTGCGCGGGTGCGGTTGAGGAAGTCGATCCGCAATTGTTCGAAGTCACGCAGCAGCCCGGCGGCAAGCAGCCGCTCCCACTGATCGGTGGGGAGGAAGCGCGTCACCTGCTGTTGCGCCCAGTCGATCCCGAGCACTTCGCCGAGCCGCGTGTAAGCGCGGGTCACAGCGAGTTCGTCGAGCCCCTTGCGCGCGCCCATTGCGGCGATCCCGAACACTCCGTCAAGCTCGAACAGGCGGACCAGCGCATCGACGATCTTGTCGCCCGCGCCGAGCCGTTCGAGCTGTTCACGACGCGATGCCGCTTCACCGCGCACTTCGGCGCGGATCAGCAGGTCAGCTTTCGCCGCGACCTTTGCCAAGCCGGGCTCAAGCAGTTTGGTCACCGCCTCGACGCAAGTATCGCCAGCGGCGGCGCGGATCACATCGCCAAGGTGCGCCCGGACGCTGCGCGCGGCGATCGCGAACAGTTCGATCCGCGTCGCTTCGCCAACCTTGGCACTCTCGATCGAGGCCCATAATTGGTCAAGTTTGAACAGGCGCTCGAGCACCAGAAAGGCGACCATCACTTGCGGCAGGCCGACGCCCTCTTCCTCGGTCATGTCAAATGCGACGCTCGGCCCGAGGCGATTGACGAGGCGGTTGGCGATCTTGGTCGCAACGATCTGGTGGCGCAGGCGGTGCGCGCGAATCGCGTCGCCATGCTTTTCCTGCATCGCGCGGGGGAAAGCGGCCATCAGCTCGGCGTCCATCGTCGGGTCGTCGGCGAGCTTCAGTTCCTCGGCCGCGGCCTGGAGCGTCAATTTGGCCAATGACAGGAGGACGGCAAGCTCGGGACGGGTGAGGCCGCGCCCTTCGACGCCGCGGCGCAGCAGCTCTGCGCTCGCCTCGAGTCCTTCGACATTGCGGTCGAGGCGCCCGGTCGTTTCGAGCATTTCGATCGTGCGGACAAACCCCGGCAGCCCCTTGGCGCCCCGCGCTTCGGCGATCGACAATGCCAGGCTCTGCAGGCGGTTATCCTCTAGCACCAACTCGCTGACCTCGTCGGTCATGCTGGCGAGTAGCTTGTTGCGCTTGTTCTCGGCGAGCCGCCCCTCGCGCACTTCGCGATTGAGCGGGATCTTAATGTTGACCTCATTGTCGGAGCAATCGACGCCGGCGCTATTGTCGATGAAGTCGGTGTT
>JBKJTQ010000055.1:0-8753 GCA_046589895.1 Sphingomicrobium sp. | reverse complement strand
AGGAAGCGCACGAGGCGATCCGCCCGGTCGATTTCACTCGTGACCGCCACGGCAGCGGCGACGAAGCGCGGTTGTACGAGCTGATCTGGAAGCGTGCGCTGGCCAGCCAGATGGCTTCGGCCAATATCGAGCGCACCGTTGTGACGTTGCGCGACGGGACCGGGCGGCACGAGCTGCGCGCGACCGGGCAGGTAGTGAAGTTCCCCGGCTTCCTTGCGGTTTATGAGGAAGGGCGCGACCAAAAGCCCGAGGGCGAGGACGACGACAGCGTCCTGCTTCCCGCGCTGGCGCAGGGTGACATGCCGGCCAGGAAAGACGTCGCGGCTACCCAGCACTTCACCCAGCCGCCGCCGCGCTTTTCCGAAGCGTCGTTGGTGAAGCGGCTCGAGGAGCTCGGCATCGGGCGCCCTTCGACCTATGCCGCGACGTTGCAGACGTTGAAGGACCGCGAATATGTTCGCATCGACAAGAATCGCTTCATTCCCGAGGAGAGCGGGCGGCTGGTGACGGCGTTCCTCGAGCGCTTCTTCGAACGCTATGTCGATTATGATTATACCGCGTCGCTCGAGGAAGGGCTCGACGATGTCTCGGGCGGGCGGACCGGCTGGCAGCAATTGCTTGCAGCATTCTGGAAGGACTTCAAGCCGCTCGCGGGCGAAGTGATGGAGCAGCAGCCCTCCGCGGTGACCGCCGCGCTCGACGAATTCCTTGCGCCGTGGCTGTTCCCCGAGCGCGAGGATAAAAGCGACCCGCGTATTTGCCCGTCATGCGGCACCGGGCGGCTCGCGCTGCGCGGGGGAAAATTCGGAAGCTTCGTCGCCTGCGCCAATTATCCGGAGTGCAAATATACCCAGAAGTTCGGGCAGGGCGGCGAGGCGGCGGTGGCGGATGGACCGACCGAGCTTGGCGAGGGCGTGACCCTGCGCAGCGGGCGTTTCGGGCCTTACGTCCAACAGGGCGACGAGAAGGACGCCAAGAAGGCATCGATCCCCAAGGACGTCGGGACCGGCGGGCTCGACCTCGAAATGGCGCTCAAATTGCTGTCGCTGCCGCGCGTCGTTGGTAATCATCCCGAAACCGGCAGTCCGATCAGCGCTTCGATTGGGCGTTATGGGCCGTATCTGGTCCATGACGGCAAATATGCCCGGCTGAGCTCAACTGCCGAAGTGTTCGATACGGGGATGAATGCCGCAGTGGTCAAGCTCGCCGAAGCCGCGGCGGCCAAGGGTCAGCGCGGCGGCGGGCGCGAACCGTTGGCAGTGCTCGGGCTTCACCCCGAAAGCGCCAAGGAATTGAAGGTGATGGAGGGGAAATATGGTCCCTACGTCAGCGATGGTGAGACCCACGCGACCTTGCCCAAGTCGGCCGATCCCAGGGCGATCACGCTCGAGGAGGGGATCGCGCTCATCGACGCCAAGGCCGCCAAGGGTCCGGGGATCAAGAAAAAGAAACCGGGCAAGAAGAAGACGGGGCCGAAGAAGGCGGCGAAGAACGGAAACTAGGCATCATCACCCTACTCAGGAAGAGCGGTTCAGCTTGCCTGGAATTGACTATAGCCGCCGCACGTGCGGCACGCCGGATCGGCCGTTAGCTTGATCTGGCGCCAGGCGAGCGTCGTGCCGTCGAATAAATGGAGCGTTCCCGCGGTGTCGGCGCCGATCCCGGTGATCGCGCGGATGGCGATCAGCGCGGCGAAGGCACCGGTGGTGGCGGTGAGGGCGCCGAGGACGCCGAGCTCGGCGCAGGTGTCGCAATCGTCGGCATCAAATGCGTCGCCGACGAAGCAGCGGTAGCAGGGACGGCCGCGGAACAGCCCTACCTGACCCTGGAATTGCTGCGCGGCGGCCGACAGCAAGGGGATGTCGAGCCGCGTCGCAGTGTCGCTGACGAGCAGGCGGGTAGCGAAATTATCGGTGCCGTCGAGGATCAGATCGTGACCGGCGAGCAGCGTCGCGGCATTGGCGGAGGTGATGCGTTCGGCGACGGTGGTCACATGGAGGTGCGGATTGCGTGTTTCGACGAAGGCGGCGGCGAGCGCGGCCTTGGGCTGGCCGACATCGCCGGTGCGATAGAGTGGCTGGCGCTGGAGGTTCGACAGGTCGACCACATCGCCGTCGATGATCGTCATCTTGCCAATGCCGGCCCCCGCGAGCGCCGGAATCGCCCCCGCTCCGATCCCGCCCGCGCCGACAATCGCGATCTTCGCTTGCTTGAGCCGTTGCTGCCCGACCCCCCCGATCTGCGGTAGAACGATGTGGCGAGCGTAGCGGTCGAGTTCGTCGTCGGACAGGTCAACCATCACCGTTCATCCTGAGCTCAGTCTCCCGAATTGCCCCCGGATTCACAATTGCCCTTGCCCCGTGCTGCCGAAACCCCCGGCGCCACGACTGGTCGAACCGAGTTCGTCGACCTCATCGAACGCCGCCAGCGTCACCGCTGCGGGGACGAGTTGGGCGATGCGCTCGCCGCGGCGGATCGCGAACGATTCGTTGCCCTGGTTGATGAGCAAAATCTTGAGTTCGCCACGATAGTCGCTGTCGATCGTGCCCGGCGCATTAGGAACGCCGATGCCATGGTTGAAGGCGAGCCCAGAGCGCGGGCGCACCTGAATCTCATAGCCTTCCGGGATCGCGACCTGATAGCCCGTGGCGACCGCATGCCGCTGCCCCGGCGCAAGGTCGAAATCCTCGGCGGCGACGACGTCCATCCCCGCCGCGCCGGGAGTCGCGTAGCTGGGCAGCGGGAGCCCCTCGCCGTGGGGCAGGCGGGCGATCTGGATGCGGATGGTCACTTCAATTGAGTCTTTTCATCGAAGGAATGGGCGATGCGCGCGATGAGGTGGCGCGCGACGTCTTCCTTCGCCGCTTCGGGCCACTCCTCAACCCCGTCGGCGGTGACGAGATGGACCTGGTTGCGGGGGCCGCCCATGACCTCGCCGGATACATCGTTGGCGACGATCCAGTCGGCGCGCTTGGCGGTGCGCTTGGCGGTGGCGTTGGCGATGACATCGTGGGTTTCGGCGGCAAACCCGATCAGCAGGCGCGGGCGGTCGGGGTGGGCGGCGAGCGTGGCAAGGATGTCGGGGTTGGGCGCGAAGACGATTCGCGGCGGGCCATCGGCTTTCTTCAGCTTAAAGGCGCTCGGCTCGACCCGCCAGTCGGCGACCGCGGCGACGAGGATCGCGACGTCGCAGGGCAGCGCCTGTTCGACCGCATCGGCCATTTGCTGCGCAGTCTCGACGTCGATGCGAGCGACACCGCCCGGGGTGGGAAGCGACACCGGGCCGGAGATCAGCGTGACTCGCGCCCCGGCGGCGGCGGCGGCGGCGGCGATGGCGAAACCTTGCTTGCCCGACGAGCGATTGGCAATGACGCGCACGGGGTCGATCGGCTCGTGGGTCGGACCGGCGGTGATGAGGATGTGACGGGCCGTGAGGTTTCCCAAGCCCGTTCGTCCTGAGCTTGTTGAAGGACTGTTCTCCTGTCCGGGCGCGAGAGACAAGGACAGTCCTTCGCCAGGCTCTGGATGAACGAATGTGTGGGTGTGAAGATAGTCGAGGATCGCTGCCGGCTCCGGCAATCGCCCCGGACCAAATTCGCCGCACGCCATCGGGCCTTCGTCGGGTTCGATCACGGCGATTCCGTCGGCGCGGAGTCGCGCCACGCTGCGCTGCGTAGCGGGGTGTTGCCACATGCGGACGTTCATCGCGGGCACGACCACCACCGGCTTGTCGGTCGCGAGGAGGAGCGTCGTGGCCAGGTCGTCGGCGGTGCCCGCCGCCATTTTGGCGATGAGGTCGGCGGTGGCGGGGCAGACGAGGATCAGGTCGGCGGCGCGGGAGAGCTGGATATGGCCCATTTCGGCCTCATCCTTCAAATCCCACAACGAGGTGTAAACCGGGCTTTCGGCGAGGGCGGCGAGGCTCATCGGGGTGATGAAGTGTGCACCCCCTGCAGTCAGCACAGGGGTGATCGAGTGCCCCGCCTTGCGCGCGAGGCGGATCAGCTCGGCGGCCTTGTAGGCGGCAATGCCGCCACCGACGATGAGGAGGATGCGGCTCATGGGGTTCGCTGTGCCATGCCGCGGCTGGCGCGCACAAGCGTTGCGATCGCGCGCGGGACGAAGATCAGCCCGACGAGCGACAGCGGCGCGACGAGCAGCGCCCAGTAAAAGGTGTCGGGGCGCGCGAACAAAGCGAGCATCGCGCCATAGCCGAGCAGCAACAGGCTCGCCCGCAGCGCCCAGCCGGTGGCGACCGAAATCCAGCCGAACAGCGACAGGATGATCGCGATCGACGCGAGCGCGGCGGGAAGCGCGGTCGCGCTCGACACGGTGGCAAAGGCGCTCAAAGCGAAGCGGGCGCCGAGCATCGCGCTCCATCCGGGCGAGGCCATGTCGTCGGGGCGGAGCACGGTCGCGACCATTTGCGCATGGGCGAACAGCGCGAGCACGAATAGCGCGACGACCGCCGCCCAGCCGAGCGCTTCGCGCCAGCGCCGCTCAACCAGCGCGAGCCCGCCCATGACGAGGATCATCGGCAAGACGGTTTCGCGCACCGCGAGCGCGATTCCGCCGGCCACGATCGCGCCCGCGGCACGGCCGGGGCGGCGGAGTCCGACCATCAGCGCCATCAGCAGCGCCGCCCAGCTTTCGTGGAACAGGCCGGTGACGGGCTCGACCAGCGCCGCGGTCCCGCCGACGAGCAGCACGATGGCGAGCGCGAGCAGGCGCAGCGGGAGCACCGGCTCAAGCCGCCGCCACCACACGAACAGCAAAGCAAGCGCGAGCAGCCCTTCGACGATCGACATGAGGGTTTCGGGAAGGTGAGCGTAGATCATCGCCAGCGTCGGCAGGCGGAAGGTGAAGAATGGCTTGAGCGGATAACCGCCCTTGCGCAACTGATCGGCCGCGACGGGATAATAAGGCTCGCCCGCGGCGACGCGGCGAATCGTGTCGCGGTAAAGGTCGAGGTCGCTTTGCTCGGCCTCCGACGCGCGCACCCTGGGCTGCGGCGAGGAGGCGACCGGCCAGGCGGCGAGGATCAGCAGCGCGGCGAGCGCGGCGAGCAAGGCGATCGCCGGTGCCCGGCGCCAGCGAGCGTAGCGGGTTGGAAACGCGCCGAGATTCAACTCAGCCGACCAGGATATAGGTGGCCGCGGCCGACCCGAGCGCCGCAATCAGCGCCGCGGTCACGACAGGTCCCCACTGCAGCCGCACGCGAACCGGCATGTCGCCCAGCGGCGGCGGCGGCGGGGCGCCGCCCGGGGCGGGATAGGAGGCGTCGATCTTGCGGATGAGGTCGGGGATCAGTTTGAACGCGCGCACCGTATCAACGATGCGGTCGGCATAATAAGCTTCGGGACCAAGCTCGGAGCGCAGCCATTCCTTGAGGAACGGCTCGGCGGTTTCCCACATGTTGATGTCGGGATCGAGCGCGGTCGCGACGCCTTCCTCCATCACCATCGTCTTCTGCAGCAGGAGCAGATGCGGCTGGACCGGCATGTCGAAGTCGCGCGTGATCGCGAACAGCCCCTCTAGCATCCGCCCGACGCTGATGTCCTTGACTGGCAATCCGCGCATCGGCTCGCCGACGGCGCGTAGCGCGGTCGCGAATTCGGCGACATTGTGATGGCTGGGCACATATTGCGCTTCGAAATGGATCTCGGCGACGCGTTGATAGTTTCCGGTGATCAGCCCGTAGAGGATTTCGGCGAGCCACATGCGCGCGCGGCGGTCGATCCGCCCCATGATGCCGAAGTCGACCGCCGCAACGCGGCCGTCGGCAAGCGCGAACAGATTGCCCTGGTGGAGATCGGCGTGGAAATAGCCGTCGATTACCGCCTGGCGAAGGAAGGCGCGGACGAGGATCCCGGCGAGCGCCTTGGGGTCGTGCCCCGCCGCGATCAGCCCGGCGCGATTGCTCAGCTTTATACCGTCGAGCCATTCGAGCGTCATCACCCGCCGCGCGGTGCGGGTCCAGTCGATCTCGGGGACGTAGAAGCCGGGCTCGGCGACCATCTTGTCCTTGAGCTCGGAAGCCGAGGCAGCCTCGCGCTGGAGGTCGAGTTCGCGCGTCGTCCATTGCTTGAAATGCGCGACGACCAGCCGCGGACGGAGCCGCACCGCCTCGCTCCCTCCGAGCAGTTCGACATGCCCCGCGGCCCATTCATAGGTTTCCAGCGCGCTGGCGAATTCCTCCTCGATCCCCGGGCGGAGCACCTTGATCGCGACGTCGCGGCCCTCGGTGGTCACCGCGCGGTGGACCTGCGCAATCGAGGCGGCGCCGACCGGGACTTCATCAACGCGGCTGAACAGGGTTTCGATTGGCGCTTCGAGTGCTTTTTCGATCGCCGCTTTGATCGCGGCATAGGGTTCGGGGGGTAGCGAATCCTGGAGCTGGAGTAGGTTGGCCGCGGCGGCTTCGCCAACGAGGTCGGGACGAGTAGCTAGGGCCTGGCCAAGCTTGATCGCCGCGGGGCCGATCGCCTGTAGCGCGGCGGCATAGTCGGGTGTTTGGGGCTGGCGCAGTCCAAAGCGCGCGACGCGCAGCAGGCGGCGCACGCCCGGCGGAGTGAGCGGATCGCGCTCGATTCCCTGCAGCGCGCCGTGTCGCGCCAGCGTCCGGCCCCACTTTAGCAGGCGCCAGAGGTGGATAAGCGCGTGGGTCAAAGCGTCCCCACCCGCCAGCGGGAGGGGATTGAGGGGAGGGCATGTTGCGCTTGACGAAGGACAGTCCCTCCCCCGGCCCCTCCCGCAAGCGGGAGGGGATAAGAAACGCCCGTCATACTTTCCAGCCGCCATGGATCGCGACGAGACCGCCGAGGATCGGCTCGACGCTGGTCGATTTGAACCCGGCTTCCTCGATCATCTTGCGAAACGTCTCCATCGGCGGGAAGCGGCGGATCGATTCGACAAGGTATCGATAGCTCTCCTCGTCGCCTGCAACGACCTTGCCGATGCGCGGGATGACATGTTCCGAGTAGCGGTCATAGAGCTGGCCGAAGCCGGGCCATTCGCTGGTCGAAAATTCGAGGCAGTAGAAGCGCCCGCCGCGCTTGAGTATGCGATGCGCCTCGCGCAGCGCGGCGGGGATGTCGGTTACATTCCTGATCCCGAAGGCGATCGTGTAGGCATCGAACTGCCCTGCGGCGAAGCTCAGTGTCTCGGCATTCTCGACTTGCCAGCTCAGCCCGTCGATGCCGCGTTTGGTGGCGCGTTCCATGCCGACTTCGAGCATGTCGGGGTTGATGTCGCTGACCATCACCTGCGCCCCGCGCTTTGCCATGCGAAAGGCAATGTCGCCGGTCCCGCCCGCCATGTCGAGGATGTGTTCGCCCGGACGCGGCTTGACCTTGGCGACGAAGCGATCCTTCCACAGGCGGTGCATCCCCCCCGACATGAGGTCGTTCATCACGTCATAGCTTTTGGCGACCGAGGAGAAGACCCCGCCGACGCGACGCGTTTTTTCTTCGGGAGTGACCAGCGTGGCGCCGAAATTGACCTTGTCCATGCCCGCGCCCTAGCAGGGAGTTCAGAGCCGCGAAACGTCCCTTGTCGCGCGTGAGGATGGATGCCTGAACTCCCCGAAGTCGAAACCACCGTTCGTGGGCTAGCGCGCGTGCTTCAAGGCCGGCGACTGGTGCGGGTCGAACCACGCCGCGCCGACCTGCGCCGCGCGATGCCCGCCGATCTCGGCCAGCGGCTGACCGGAGCGCGGGTGACGGGCCTTGGGCGACGCGCCAAATATGGACTGATCGAAACCGATCGCGGCGATACGTTGATCTTTCACCTTGGCATGTCGGGGCGATGGCGGATTGATCCGGCGGAAATCGGCGCGCATGACCATCTGCTGATCGAGACCGACGACGGGCATCGGCTGAGCCTCAACGACCCGCGACGGTTCGGATCGCTCGACCTGATGCCGACCGAGGCGGTCGCGGCGTGGCCGCCGTTCACGGTAATGGGGCCCGAGCCGCTCGGCGATGCGCTCAGCGGTGCATGGCTCAAGCACCGGCTGGCCGGGCGCAAGGCGGCGATCAAGCTGATGCTGCTCGATCAGCGGATCGTTGCGGGGCTTGGCAATATCTATGTCTGCGAGGCATTGTTCCGCGCGCGGATCGACCCGCGCAAGGCGGCTGGGAGGGTTAGCCGGGTCAGACTCGGTGCGTTGGCGAAGGCCATTCCCGCGGTACTCGATGACGCGATTGCGGCAGGGGGCTCGTCATTGCGCGATTTCGCGCAGCCCGACGGCGAGCTCGGCTATTTCTCGAAGCAGTTCGACGTCTATGGCCGCGAGAGTGAACCGTGTCGCAGGGGATGCGACACCGCGGTCAAGCGGATCGTTCAAAGCGGCCGCTCGACCTTCTTCTGTCCGGCGTGCCAGCGGTAAGGTTGACGCGAATCGGCGGTGCGGGTAGGTGGGCCGCACGCCGGTGCAAGCCCATAGGCTTTGCGCCGCTTTTCATTTTGCACTCATTGTTCAGAGGTCGATATCGATGGCGAACACGCCGCAAGCCAAGAAGCGCATCCGTCGCAACGCCAATCGCGCCGTCATCAACGGCGCGCGGGTCAGCCGGATCCGCACCTTCATCAAGGCCGTCGAGTCGGCGGTGATCGCGGGCGACAAGGACCAGGCCGCCGTAGCGCTCAAGCAGGTGCAGCCTGAGATGGCGCGCGGAGTCGCGCGCGGCGTGCTCCACAAGAATACCGCTTCGCGCAAATTCTCGCGCCTGACCAAGCGCGTATCAGCGCTC
>JBKJTQ010000032.1:0-2741 GCA_046589895.1 Sphingomicrobium sp. | reverse complement strand
CGGGGAGCTCGAGCGCAGTCTCGATCGCGTCGACCACCTTGGTCCCGCCGGGGTGGCAGCAGAAGCGGTCGATGTCGATGCGGGTTAGTGACAGGTTCGCCAAGATGCCGTCGATCGCTTCGGCCAATTCTCCGCTCACGAACGGCGGGATGGCGCGGTCGAAGATTACCGCCAGCCCTGGATCCTCGACCCGCCAGCCCATGATGCCAAGCGTATCGGGCCATAATTTCTCGCCCGCGCCGGATATGGTGGCGAGGCCGTCGCCCTGGTTGGGACTATTGGCGCTCGAGACTACCGCTGCCGCCGCGCCGTCGCCGAACAAAGCGGTGGCGACAATCGCGGCGGGGTCATCGCTGTCGAGCCGGATCGAGATCGAACAGGTCTCGACGCACACGAACAGCCAGCGGCTTCCCGGCTCGGCGGCGGCGAGCCGCGCGGCGGTCGCAAGCCCCGTCACTCCGCCCGCGCAGCCCAGTCCGAACAAAGGAACGCGGCGGACGTCAGGGCGAAGCCCGAGCCCGGGGGCGACGCGGGCGTCGATGCTCGGGGTCGAAATTCCGGTGGTCGAGACGAACACCAAGCCGTCGATCTGGTCGGGCCGCAGTCCCGCCGCGGCGATCGCCCTGGTCGCGGCGTTGACGAACATCGCCTCGGTCGCCGAGACATAAATTGCGGTGCGCTCGGCCCAGCCATGCGGTTCGCGATACCATTCGATCGGCGCGACCGTCTGACGTTGGTCGATCAACGCATTGTCGAATACGCCTGAGAGCCGGTCGAATAATGCGGCCCGGCCACGGAACATTGCCTTGGCTGCAGACTTGGCATCTGACTGAGTGATCGTGAAGGGCGGCAGCGCGGTCGCGACCGACAGGAGACGAACAGATGACAAACCGGTACATCCTGCAGCAGAGCGTAAAGCGTGGACTGTCGCGCCTGATGTGGCAAGCCGGGCTTTTGCTCAGTGCCGCGACCGTCGCCTGCGGGCAAGCGACGACCCAGGTTGGACCAACGTCGGCGCGTCCGTTCACGGTCCATGAAGTCGCGAAATTCTCGACTCCCTGGGCGATGGCCTTCCTGACCGGCAGCGGGCGTCCGCTGCTCGACGCCGCGCTGGTGACCGAAAAGGAAGGCAGATTGTGGGTCGTCGATACTCGCAGCGGCGCCAAGACCGCGGTGTCTGGCGTTCCAGGAGTGCACGTCGCGGGGCAGGGCGGGCTTGGCGATGTCGCGGTTCACCCCGACTTCGTTGTCAACCGCCGGGTCTATCTGAGCTTCGTCGAAAAAGGCCCCGGCGGAAGCGGTGCGGCGCTCGGCTACGGGACGCTCGACCTCGCCGACAAGGCGCGTCCCGCCCTTCGGGGTTTCAAGACGATCTGGCGCCAATCGCCCAAAGTCGGCGGCAACGGCCATTTTGCACATCGCATCGCCTTTGCCCGCGACGGGACGATATTTCTTAGTTCCGGCGAGCGGGAGAAAATGACGCCAGCGCAGGATGTTCAGAATGATTTGGGTAAAGTCCTGCACCTCACAGCGGAAGGCTCCGCCGCCGGAGGCAATCCGTTCAACGACCGGCGCGCCGACAGCACGCGCAATCCTCGCATCTGGAGCTACGGCCATCGCAATATCCTCGGCCTCGCCTTCGCGCAGGACGGACGGCTGTGGGCATCGGAAATGGGCCCCAAGGGCGGCGATGAGCTGAATCTGATTGTGCGCGGGCGCAACTATGGCTGGCCGGTCGCCTCCAACGGCAGCCATTACGACGGGCGCGAGATTCCAGATCACCGCGCCGGCGACGGGTTCGAGGCGCCAAAGGTCTATTGGACCCCGTCAATCTCTCCCGGCGGCCTGATCATTTATTCGGGCGATCGGTTTGCGAGATGGAAGGGCGATGCGCTCATCCCCGCTTTATCGGGCAAGGCGCTGATCCGCGTCGATATTGACGGCGATACCGCGACCAAAGCCGAGCAATGGCCGATGAACGCCCGTATTCGCGCGATCGACGAAGGCCCCGACGGGAGCGTCTATCTGATCGAGGACAAGGGCCGGCTCGTCAGGCTCGACCCGGCGCGCTGATCAGCGGCGTCGATAGCGGAACTGGTGAGGCGTGCGGCCTTCGCGGCGGGCCTTGGCGGCGTAGCGCGTTTCGGGCCAGCCGCCGGGGTAGGTCAGCCAATCCGCTGGTGTCTCGATCAACCATTCAAACTGGTGGCGGTGGCGCTGCATCACCATCAGCGCGTGATTCAGATAGACCGGATGGTCGGTCGCTGTGCGCAATTCGCCCCCGGGCCTGAGCTTGGCGGCGATGAGGTCGAGCGGACCGTCGTTGATCATCCGCCGTTTGGCGTGGCGCTTCTTCGGCCACGGGTCCGGGTGGAGGAGGTAGACGAACGACAGCTCGCCATCGGGGATGCGGCGCAGCACGTCGAGCGCATCGCCCATGTGCAGGCGGACGTTGGCGAGGCAATTATCGCGGACGTGGGTCAAGGCTACCGCGACGCCGTTGAGAAACGGCTCGCAGCCAATGAAGCCATGATCGGGAAGCAGGCCGGCGCGAAAGGCGAGATGCTCGCCCGCGCCGAAGCCGATCTCAAGGTGAAGCGGACGATCATCGCCGAACAGGCGGCGCGCGGTCACTTCGCCGTCGTCGGGGACGGCGATTTGCGGCAGCAGCGATTCGACCAGCGCGGCCTGCTGGACACGCAGCTTGTGTCCGGTCGAGCGGCCGTAGAGCCGGTTGATCG
>JBKJTQ010000304.1:0-3038 GCA_046589895.1 Sphingomicrobium sp. | reverse complement strand
CCAGCCGGCACCGACCGCGTCGAATTCACTGTTTCGACCAACCCGGGCGCGCCGTTCGCACCACTCACCAAAATTGCTTCGGGGGGCGAATTGTCACGCTTCATCCTCGCGCTCAAGGTCGCGCTGGCCGAGGCGGGCGCCGCGGCGACGATGATCTTCGACGAGATCGATCGCGGGGTCGGCGGCGCGGTGGCGAGCGCGATCGGCGAGCGATTGGCGCGGCTGGCGCAGAAATCGCAATTGCTCGTCGTCACCCATTCGCCCCAGGTGGCAGCGCGCGCGGCTCACCATTATCGAATCGAGAAGGCCCATGACGGGACGGTCACCCGAACCAGTGTTCGCAAGCTGACCGCCGATGAGCGGCGCGAGGAAATTGCACGGATGCTGTCGGGCACGGCGATCACCGACGAGGCCCGGGCGCAGGCGACAAAATTGCTGGAGGCGGCATGAGCGAAACACAAATGATCGAGGTAGACGGGGTGGCGCATGAACTCGTCAGCGACGGCAGCGGCAGCACGCGGCCCGGGGTCATCATTTTTCCCACTGTGATGGGGATCACCGATCTTGAGCGCGGGTTTGCCGAGCGGCTCGTCGGGCAGGGTTACAGCGTGCTGCTCGCCGACCTTTACGGCCGCCGCTTCACCCCCGACCAGCGCGGCGAGGCGATGGCGGCGATGCAGGGGTTGCGCGGTGACCGCGCGGCGTTGCGCGAAGACTTGCTCGCCGTGCTCGGCGTGGCGATCGAACAGGATGTGATCGACGACGAACAAGTCGCGGCGATGGGCTTCTGTTTCGGCGGGCAGAATGTGCTCGACTTGGCACGCGCGGGCGCTCGGGTGGTGGGTGTGGCGAGCTTCCACGGCCTGTTCGACCCGCCGGGGCTGCCGCCGCAACCGATCAGCGCCAAGGTCGCGGCCTATCATGGGTGGGACGACCCGCTGGTGACTCCCGAAGCGGTGGTCGCGCTGGGCAAGGAACTGACTGCAGCCGGCGCCGACTGGCAGATTCACGCCTTCGGCCATGTCGGCCACGGCTTCACCAACCCGGGCGCGACTGGGGCGATGCCGGGGATCAAGTTTGACGAGCGGACCTCGCGCCGCGCGTGGGCAGCGTGCGACGCCTTCCTCGTCGAATGTTTTGCATGACGAATTATGTCGCTTTGCTGCGCGCGGTGAATGTCGCCGGGACAAGCAAGCTGCCGATGGCCGCATTGAAGGCGATTGGGGAAGATTGCGGGTTCGTCAACGTGCGCACCTTCATCGCCAGCGGCAATCTGTTGTTCGAAAGCGCCCAGGATGAAAAAACGGCTCAGCACAAGATCGAGAAAAAGCTCGAGACCTTTTTCGGCAAGCGGGTGCCAATATTCGTGCGCAGCGCGGCGGAGATGACCCAGCTTGCGGCGAACAATCCGTTCGGCGACGACAAGCCGAGCCGGGTGATGGCGCATTTTATCGAGAATCAGCCGTCCAAAGCGATGCTCGACGCGGCCACCGGTGTGAACGGTGAGCGCATGGCGCTTGGGCCGCGCGCGATTTACGTCAGTTATGGCGAGGGGATCGGCAAGACCAAACTCAAGCTGCCCGCGGTGCGCGAGGGCAGTGCGCGCAACATGAACAGCGTCGCCAGGATCGCGGCGATGCTGGCATGACCGGGGGCGGGACGTCCGAAGCTGGGGCCGCCAACCGGCTGATGCGGCTGGCGCGTGAGATTGCGCGGCATAATCGCAGCTACCACGACCGCGATGCGCCCGGGATTTCGGACGCTGCTTTTGATGCGCTGGTGCGCGAGAATAGCGAGCTTGAGGCGCAGTATCCGCACCTAGTTCGCGGCGATTCGCCGTCGAAGGCGATTGGCGCGGTTCCGACTTCGAGCCTCGCCAAAGTGCCCCATGCCAAGCCGATGTTGAGCCTCGACAATGCGTTTTCAGATGATGAAGTGAGCGAGTTCATCGCGCGCGTGCGACGCTTCCTCAACCGGCCCGGCAACGAAACCGTGGCGCTGACCGCCGAACCCAAGATCGACGGGCTGAGTTGTTCGTTGCGCTATGAGGATGGCGCGCTGGTCCTCGCAGCGACACGCGGCGACGGCAGCGTCGGTGAGGATGTCACCGCCAATGTCCGGACGATCGAAGACATTCCGCAATCTCTCCCCTCCCGCTCACAGGAGGGGGACCCTCCCCACACCCTCGAAGTGCGCGGCGAGGTGTATATGTCGAAGGCCGATTTCGCGGCCTTGAACGAACGGCAGGAAGCGGCGGGGGGGAAGATATTCGCCAACCCGCGCAACGCCGCGGCGGGGTCGCTTCGTCAAAAGGATCCGGCGGTGACCGCGGCGCGCCCGCTGCGTTTTCTCGCGCATGGCTGGGGCGAGCTGAGCGCGCCGTTGGGAGCGACCCAATATGAGGCGATGGAGCGGCTCGCGGGGCTTGGTTTCCCGATCAGCGATCTGCTGAGGCGGGTTGAGACGATTGACGAGGCACTCGCCCATTATGCCGCGATCGAGGCAGCGCGCGCCGACCTGCCGTTCGACATTGACGGAGTGGTATATAAGGTCGATCGGCTCGACTGGCAGGACCGGCTTGGGCAGATCGGGCGCGCGCCGCGCTGGGGCCTCGCGCACAAATTCCCCGCCGAACAGGCCGAAACCATGATCGAGGCGATCGACATCCAGGTCGGGCGGACGGGCAAATTGACCCCGGTCGGGCGGCTCAAACCGGTCGGCGTGGGAGGCGTGATCGTCGCCAACGTCACGCTCCACAATCGCGACGAGATTGCGCGGCTGGGGTTGCGCGTCGGGGACCGGGTGCGGATCCAGCGCGCGGGGGATGTGATCCCGCAGGTGGTCGAGAATCTGACTCGGGAGACAGTGCGAGCATCATATGCGTTCCCCGATCATTGCCCCGAATGCGGCTCCGAGGCGGTGGCGGAGGAGGGGGAGGTCGATGTGCGCTGCACCGGCGGCCTAATTTGCCCTGCGCAACGGTTGGAGCGGTTGAAACATTTCGTGTCGCGTGGAGCGATGGATATCGACGGACTGGG
>JBKJTQ010000206.1:0-3867 GCA_046589895.1 Sphingomicrobium sp. | reverse complement strand
GCGGCGTTGAACAGCGTCGAGCCGATGATCTTCGAGCTGGTCAATATCGACATCTTCAACCGCGGCCAAGACTGGACCCGCGAACGGCGGCCGCAGGTGGTGGAAAAGATCGAGGAGCGATTGAAGCTCTTGTCGGAGGCGCTCGGTGAGCAGGACTGGTTCGAGGGCCGCTTCTCGATCGGTAATCTGATGATGGTCAGCGTTTTGAGAAACCTGCGCCACACTGACCTCGTCGCGCGCCACCCCAACCTCGCGGCGTTTGTCGCCCGCGGGGAAGCGCGTCCGGCATTCCGCCAAGCGCTTCAAGACCAGCTCGCAATCTTCGCCGAGCACCAACCCGAAGGAGAAATGGTATGACCTATGTTGACGGATTTATCCTGCCGCTGCCCAAAGGCAAGGAAGAGGAATATCGCAAGCAGGCCGAAATGTTCGCGCGCAAAGCGGCGGACCAGGGCGCGATCGGATCGGTCGAAGCCCTCGGCGACGGCCTCGAGCATGGCCACACCACCGACTTCTTCAAGGCGGTCAAGGCCGAGGACAATGAGAATGTCGTCTTCTCGTTCATCCTGTGGCCGTCGAAAGACGTGCGCGACAAGGGCTGGGAAAAGATCATGGCCGATCCCGAAATGCAGCCCGGGGCGATGGACATGCCGTTCGACGGCAAGCGGATGTTCTGGGGCGGGTTCAAGCCGCTGCTCAACACGCTCGAAAAGGCCAAAGTCCCGGCCTGAGACAAAGCGCCGCCTTCGGGCTGGGCGGCCCGCGCAAACGCTAAGGAGAAATTGGATGGTTGACGACAAGCTGGTCACTTGCCTGTGGTTCGACCGCGGCGACGCGCGCAAGGCGGCGGAATTTTACGCGGCCACCTTCCCCGACAGCAAAGTCGGTTCGGCGATGAACGCGCCGGGCGATTATCCCGACGGCCACAAGGGCGACGAGCTGACCGTCGAATTCACCGTCCTCGGGCGGGCCTTCGTCGGCCTCAACGGCGGCCCCAACTTCAAAGCCAACGAAGCGGTCAGCTTCATGGTCGTGACCGACGATCAGGCCGAAACCGACCGTTACTGGAATGCCATCATCGACAATGGCGGCGCGTTAAGCGAGTGTGGCTGGTGCAAGGACCGGTGGGGCTTTTCGTGGCAGATCACGCCCCGCGTCCTGCTCGAAGGCAATAGCGACGCCGACCCGGCCGTGGCCAAGCGCGTGTTCGACGCGATGATGACCATGCAAAAAATCGACGTCGCCAGGATCGAGGCCGCCGTGGCCGGCGAAACCGCGGATGCGTAAAATCCGCGGGAGCGTGTTCGTCTCGCTCGACGGCGTGATGCAAGCGCCCGGCGGTCCGAGCGAGGATCCAACCGGGGGCTTTCAGCATGGCGGCTGGCTACCACAGTTCTTCGATGCGGACGTTGGCGATGCGATCGACGTTTTTTTCGGCGGCGAGTACGACCTGCTGCTGGGCCGGCGGACTTATGAGATTTTTGCCGCCTACTGGCCCTATGTCGGCGGCGAAGCGACCGGGATGGGAGAAATCTTTGACCGCACTGGCAAGGACGATGGTGAAGCCGCCGCGATTGCAATGGGCGAGGCGTTCACGCGCGCGAACAAATATGTCCTGACGCGCGGATCGCCCGATTTGAGTTGGTCCAACAGCCACCGGCTCGGCAGCATTGACGAGCTTCGGACGGTGAGGGACAGCGACGGGCCCGATCTGCTGATTCAAGGCAGCAGCACGATTTATCCTGCGCTGATGGAGGCGGGGCTGCTCGACCAACTTACGGTCATGACGTTCCCCGTGGTGCTCGGTGGCGGTAAGCGGCCGTTCGGCGAGGAGACGCCGGCTGGAGCGTTGCGGGTGGTGGACCACAAGGTGACCCGATCGGGCGCCGTCATCGCGACGTACGAACCCGCTGGCACAGTCGAGCATGGCTGGGCCGGACCGCAATCGACCAGCGAACGCGAGCAGGCGCGCCAGGCGGAAATGCAGGCGGGAACCTGGTGAGCCTCGACCTCTTCGGCCACCCGTTCAGCAGTTATACGTGGAAAGTGCTCATCGCGCTGTGGGCCGACAACACGCCGTTCAATTTCCGCATGATCGACGGCGACCATCCGGACAATATGGAGGAGCTCAAGCCGCACTGGCCATTCGGGCAATTCCCGCTGCTGCTCGACGACGGCGTTGCAGTAGCCGAGGCGACCTGCATCATCGAGCATCTGCAAGCCCACCATCCCAGCCCCAACCGCTGGATCCCAGACGGCGACCTCGGCCGCCGCGTCCGCTTTCTCGACCGCTTCTTCGACCTGCGCGTGATGGACAAGATGTCGGTCAGCGTGTTCGACGCGATCCGCCCCGAGGCCGAGCGCGACCCGCCTGGCGTGACCCGCTCGCTCGAGCAATTGCGCCTCGCCTATGACTGGCTGGAAGCCAATCTCGGCGACGGCCCGTGGGCGGCAGGCGACGCCTTGACGCTGGCCGATTGCGCCGCCGCGCCGTCCTTATTTTACGCCGACTGGGTCGAACAAATCGGCCCTGCTCGTCCGCGCCTCGCCGCCTATCGCGCGGGGCTGCTCGCGCATCCGATTGTCGCCCGCGCAATCGACGAAGCCCGCCCCTACCGCGCCTTCTTCCCCTTGGGCGCCCCTGAGCGCGACTAAGCGAAGGCGCTCGCGCGCTTGAGCAATTGATAGGCCTCGATCACCGCGATCAGCCGCGCTTCCTTGCTCCGGTCGCCGCCATTCTTGTCGGGGTGAAAGCGGCGCACGAGCCCCGAATAAGCGCGGCGCAGCGCCTGGCGGTCGGCGGCGTCGCTTAGCCCGAGCACGGCGAGCGCGCGGCGCTGGTCGCGGGTGAAGCGCGGCGGCCCCTGCCCAGTGCCTCGCCCGAACCGCGTGGCAATCGCAGCGAGCGGATCGGTGAAATCGCTCCACGCCGGTGGCGGATCGGCGCCAACGCACGCGAACGGCCGGCTCGGCCGCTGCCACCCGCCGAGCGGCGATTGCGCCTCGCTGATTTCGTCCGAAGTCATGCCGTCGAAGAAATTATAGCGCGCATTATGCTCGCGCACGTGGGTCAGGCACAAGAAGCGCCAGCTCCCCGGCCCGTCGAAATTGGCCGGCTGCAGCGGCGCCTTATATTCGCCCGGCGCGGGGCAGCCGGGGACCGAGCAATGCGCCTGTGCCCCTTCGACCCGGCCATGGAATTTCGCAGTTTTCGACGCCACGCTTCCTCGCTTCACCAATTCTTCTATATAGACGCGATGAACGCGCCATCCACCACGCCGGTCGCAAGCGAAATGCGGCGGCGGCTAAGCGAAGCCCTGAGCCCGACGCGGATCGAGCTGGTCGATGAGAGCGAGCAGCATCGCGGGCACGGCGGCTATAACCCAGCCGGCGAAAGCCATTTCGCGCTGACCATCGAAAGCCCCGCCTTCGCCGGCAAATCGCGCGTCGAGCGCCAGCGCATGGTCTATGCCGCCTTGGGCGATTTGATGGATGCGCGGGTGCATGCGCTGACGATCAAGGCACGGGCGCCGGGGGAATGATCGTCGCCGTGACGCTGGGGCTGCTGCTCCTTATTGTGCTGCCGGCACGCGCGCTGCTCTACAGCCGACGCGGGCCATCCAAGCGCAGCCTTGCCAGCCGGTATGCGCGTACCACGGTCGAGATCGCGGCGCTGCTCTCCGCATTGATGCTGGTAGCTTTCCTGACCAGCCTGAGCGCGGCAGATCTGGGGCTCGCCTGGCCGCCACCGCGTGCGGGCCGGACCGGCCTCGTCATAACGGCGCTGATTATCGGGGGATTGGCGACTGCCGTGCTGCTCATGCCCGGGCGACGGTCGCAACGCGAGCAGCAGGCGCTGGCCGAGCT
>JBKJTQ010000133.1:0-11087 GCA_046589895.1 Sphingomicrobium sp. | reverse complement strand
CCCGAGGCTGATGCCTCGGGCAATTGCCGAGCGAGCGCAAACATCAGCGCGATGGCATGTTCTGCGGTGGTGATCGAATTGCCGAACGGGGTGTTCATTACCACCACGCCGCGCGCGGTGGCGGCGGGGATATCGACATTGTCTACCCCGATCCCGGCGCGCCCGACGACCTTCAACTTGGCCGCGCTTTCGAGCAATTTTGCTGTGAGTTTGGTCGAAGAGCGGATCGCGAGCCCGTCATAATCGCCGATGATCGCGGCGAGTTCGTCGGGGGTCTGGCCATTGATCTCATCGACGTCGATCCCGCGCTCGCGGAAGATGGCGGCGGCACGCGGGTCCATCGCGTCGGAAATGAGGACTTTGACGGTCACTTAGTCTGCTCCCAGGCATAATCGAGCCATGGCCCGAGCTTTTCGATGTCGGCGGTGTCGATCGTCGCGCCGCACCAGATGCGAAGTCCGGGCGGGGCGTCGCGATAGCCGGCGATGTCGTAGGCGACCTGCTCGCCCTCGAGCAGCGTGGCGATTGCCTTGATCCGCGCTTCGTCGGCCCCCTTGAGCGTCAGGCACACGCTAGTCGTCGATCGGTTCGCAGGGTCGATCGCGAGGTGACCGAGCCACGGCCGCTCGTCGACGATCTTGCCGAGCGCCGCCGCATTGGCGTCCGAACGCGCAATCAGCGCGTCGAGCCCGCCCAGGCCCTTGGCCCATTGCAGCCCAAAAATCGCATCCTCAACCGCGAGCATCGACGGCGTGTTGATCGTCTCGCCCTTGAACAACCCCTCAATGACCTTGCCCTTCGATACGAGGCGAAACAGCTTGGGCAGTGGCCAGGCGGGCGTGTAATTTTCCAGCCGCTCGACCGCGCGCGGCCCGAGGATCAGCACGCCGTGCCCGCCTTCGCCGCCGAGCACCTTCTGCCAGCTGAAGGTTGCGACATCGATCTTGGCCCAATCGATTGGGTAGGCAAACACCGCGCTCGTCGCGTCGGCGAAGCTCAATCCTTCGCGATCGGCGGGGATCCAGTCGACGTCGGGAATGCGAACCCCGCTCGTCGTCCCGTTCCAGGTAAACAGCACGTCGGTCGACCAGTCGATCTCTGTAACGATGGGAAGAGCGCCATAATCCGCGCGGATGATGATGGGGTCGAGCTTCAACTGCTTGGCCGCGTCGGTGACCCAACCTTCCCCGAAACTCTCCCACGCCAGCGTTGTCACGCCGCGTTGCCCGAGCATCGTCCAAATCGCCATTTCGAATGCGCCGGTGTCGGACCCCGGGACAATGCCGATGCGGTGGGTGTCGGGAAGTTCGAGCAGTTCGCGCATCAAATCGATGCAGAGTTGGAGCCGTTCTTTACCGAGCGCGCTGCGATGCGATCGGCCAAGGACACGCGTATCGAGTTGGTCGGCGTTCCAGCCGGGCGGCTTGGCGCACGGCCCGGACGAGAAATACGGCCGCGCGGGGCGAGTTGTCGGTTTGGCGTTGCGCGCAAGCGCGCCACTCGGTCGGTCGGTCATTCGTCTCTCCTCACAGAGAGCGCGCGCCGCGTTGGGACGGCGTGGCCCGGCGCCTGTGTGGGGTCAAAACATAGACCGCGCAACCATATATTTCGCACTTGCAGCAAATTAAATCCGGCGATCGGCGCTCGAAACTGATTACGTAAACGGTGCCCAACTTAACTTTCAGCAAGCGAAACACTCAACTCACCGCAACGTCCGGACGTTTCGTCCTTGGGAAAGGAACTACTGGTTGAAAGCTTTAACCAAATCCGGACAAGTCTCCCGGTCCGGACAGTGATGGGCAAATCACTGGACGTACAGCGCGGGGGCTGGGGAGCTCCACGACTGACGAAGTTGCCGACACCGCGATTCTCGCGGCGGGCGGGATTTTGGGAGCGTGTTGAGGAATGAATTATTTGGGCAACGCGAAAGGGTGCGTCATCCGCAACCGTGACATTTTTCTTCATGATGGCCAGCATCTGCGCCGCGTCCGCCTGTCGGTCGCGATGCAGGCGGCCGTCGCGGCGCTGTTTATCGCGATCATCGGCTGGTCGAGCTTTGCCACCGCGCGCATGATCTCCGCCCCGTCCGGCGTCAGCGCGGACTTGGCGAGCCTTGCGGCCGCAACCGAGCTTCGCGCCCGCCAGATCGAACAGCGGCAGGAACTTCTCGCCGCAATGCTTTCTGGCAAGGACGTCGGCGCGCTCCCCGAAACCACCAAGATCAGCTCGCTCCCCGCTGCCCTTGCTGGTCCGCTCGCCCGCGCCGACGACGCCATGGCCGCGCAGGCGATCGCCACCGCGCATGAATTCGACGCCCGCTATGCCCGCACCGCCTCCGCGCTCCGCGAACTCGGGATCAGCCCGCACCGCATGATCGCCGAGGGTGGCCCGTTCGAGCCGGTGACCGGCGGCGACGCAACTTTTAAGCAATTGTTCACTAGCTGGAAAAAGCTCGACAATCTTGCCGATGGCGCGATTGCCGTCCCGTCGGACAAGCCGGTCAAGACCGCCGATTTCACCTCGGGCTATGGCGTTCGTTCCGACCCGTTCAAGGGCCGTGCCGCGATGCATGCCGGGATCGACCTCGCCGGCCCGATTGGCACCCCCATTTATGCCACTGCCGATGGCATGATCACCGACGCCGGATACAATAGCGGCGGCTATGGCAACCTCGTCAGGATCGACCATGGCCGCGGCATCGAAACACGCTACGGCCATTTGTCGGCGATCCTCGTCCGCCTCGGGCAACGCGTCACGCGCGGCCAGATGATCGCCCGCATGGGCTCGACCGGGCGTTCGACCGGAAGCCACCTCCACTATGAAGTCCGCATCGACACCCGCGCGGTCAACCCGATCCCCTTCATGAAATCGAGCGACTATCTCCTCGCGATGCAGAATAAGAATTTCGGCACCCACTCGATGGACACGGTCGCTCTGGGCGGCCCCACCAAGCGCTAAGCTTGTCCTTGGTGTCCCGCGCGCCTATCTCGCGGAGGTGACCCAACTTTCGTTAACTCCCAGCGCCGCCAAGCGCGTCGCCTTCATCGCCGCCAAGCAGGGCAAGCCCGCGGTTCTTCGGCTCGCAGTCGACGGCGGAGGCTGCGCGGGTTTCTCCTATCGCTTCGAAATGGGCGCGGTTGCGGTCGATGACACCACGGTCCAGACCGACGGCGTGACGCTGGTCGTAGACCCGATCAGCCTCGACCTGCTCGACGGGTCGGCGGTCGACTATGTCGAGGATTTGGGCGGCGCGGCATTCAAGGTCACCAACCCCAACGCCGCCTCGGGCTGTGGCTGCGGATCGAGCTTCTCGGTCTAGGCGCACGCGGCTAGGGTGGCAGCCATGAAAGTCACCAGCTTCAACATCAATGGGATCCGAGCTCGCCTGCCGCGACTGATCGAATATCTTGACCGCGAGCAGCCCGAAGTGGTGTGCCTCCAGGAATTGAAGTGCGCCGACGAATCGCTACCCGCTGGTGACATCGAAGCCGCTGGCTATCGCGCGGTGTGGCACGGGCAAAAGGGCTTCAACGGGGTTGCGATCCTCAGCCGCGGCGAAGCGCCGCTGCTGCGCCAGGCCGGGCTCCCCGGCGATCCCGACGACAGCCACAGCCGCTATATCGAGGCCGAGGTGCACGGGCTGATCGTGGCTTCCATCTATCTGCCGAACGGCAATCCGATCGCGACCGACAAATTCGCATACAAATTACGCTGGATGGAGCGACTTGCCGCGCGCGCCGCCGAATTGCTTGCCGAGGAACGGTCAGTCGTGCTGGCGGGCGATTACAACATCATCCCCGAGGACCGCGATACATTTTCGCGCCGGGCGATGGCCAATGATGCGTTGTTCCAGCCCGAGAGTCAGGCCGCCTTCCGCACGCTGGTTCAACAGGGCTGGACCGACGGTTTGCGCGCGATCCACGCGACCGAGCCGCGGCTCTATACCTTCTGGGATTATCAGGCGGGGGCGTTCGCGCGCGACGCAGGCTTCCGCATTGACCATCTACTGCTCAGCCCGCAGGCTGCGGACCGGTTGCGCGGGGCCGGGGTCGACAGATGGGCGCGCGCCGAGGTAAAAGCCTCGGACCATGCGCCGACCTGGGTGGAACTCGCTTAAAGCGTCTTCTGAAACACGCGATAGCGATGGTTGATCGTTGCGCCGGGGAGTTCAGCGATCGACATCATTCCCTGATTATCCTCGAGCACCCAGCCGAATTCGCCCTGCTTGACCCCGTAATTTTCGACGCACGCGCGGCGGATATATTCGATCAGCGTATAGGCGATCTGCCCCGCAAGTCGCGTCCCGTGGAGCCGCTTGGTAACCCCCATCAATGGCACGCGGATCCGGCTCACCTTGGGATTGCGCAATCGCCACAGCAATTTGACGAAACCGAACGGAAACAGCCTGCCGTTGAGGTCGGCAGTCATTTCATTGACGTCGGGGATGGTCAGCATGAACGCCACCGGCTCGCCATCGAGCTCGGCGATGCGGACCAGATCCTCATAGATGATCGGCTTCAATTTTTTCCCGGCGTAGGCGATTTCGGCGTCGGTTAGGGGCACGAAGCCCCAATTGTCCGACCATGCATCGTTGAGCAGGTGGAGGATGATTGCCGCGTCGCGGGCGAACTCAGACTTATCGACGTTGCGGATGCGGATACGGGGGTTCTTCTCGACCGCCGCGACCATCCGCTTGATCAGTGTGGGCTGGTCCTTGTCTATGTCGAGGTCATAGGTCAGCAGGTCCTTGGCCTTGGTATAACCCGCCAACTCTATCCATCCGCGATAGGCGGGGCGATGATGCCCCATCATCACCATCGGCGGCTGGTTGAAACCCTCGATCAGCAGCCCCGGCTCGTCCCAGATCGAGATTGAGATCGGGCCAAGCGCAGCACTCATTCCTTGCCCGCGCAGCCACGCCTCGGCGGTCGTGATAAGCGCGTCGGCGGCCTCACCATCAAGCGTCTCGAACATCCCCCACTGGCCAAGCCCAGCCTGCATATGCTCCTGCACGAGGTCGTCGACCTGCGCGCTGATCCGCCCGACGATTGTGCCGTCGCGCCGGGCGACCCACAAAGCCGCGCGGCCATGGCGGAACCACGGATTTTTCGCGGGATCGAGCAGCGCATGGACTTCGGCCTTGAGCGGCGGGATCCAGACGGGATCGTTCCTGTACACCTCCCACGCAAAATCGACGAAAGCGCGGCGCTCCGCCTTGGTAGCCACCTGTTCGATCGAGACGCTCTGGCTCATGGGTGCATGGGCTAGCGAGTGGTGCCGCGCTTGTCACCTCTCGCCGCGACGCCCCTTTAAGCGCCATCATCGTGCCACTATCTCGGGCCATTCCGCCGTCCCTGCACAAGAGGTCGAGACTATTTTCCATGCGTTGACCAAGGATGCCGGTCCCTTTTCGGACACGGTCGCCGCGCCGGCGAACATTCGCCGCGACGACAAGGCGATGCTGCGCGCCGCGGCCGACCTGACTCGCGACCTCAATTTGCCGTCGGCGCGCATCTACTGGACCGACTTCGTCGTTTCGACGCTGGTCGGCTATGGTGCCCTCGCGCTCGCCGCGATCACCGCCAGCCCGCTTATCATGCTGGTCGCCGGGCTGGTGAGCATCCTCGCGCTGTTTCGCGCCGGAAGCTTTATCCACGAACTGACCCACATTAAAAAGGGCGAGCTCAAGGGGTTCAAGCTTGGCTGGAACCTGATCATCGGCATTCCGTTGCTGGTCCCGTCCTTCCTTTACGAAGGCATCCACAACCTCCATCATGCCAAGATTCGCTATGGCACGGTCGAGGATCCCGAATATCTCCCGCTCGCGCTGATGAAGTCGTGGACGCTGCCTTTGTTCGTGGTCGCCGCGGCGCTCGCGCCGATTGCATTGCTGTTCCGCTTCGCCGTGCTAACGCCGCTGTCGATGCTCATCCCGCCGCTCCGCAAGCTGGTGATCGAGCGTTATTCGGGGTTGCAGATCAATCCACTTTTCCGCCGCAGGCCCGCCGAGGGCGAGCTGGCTCGCCAATGGCGCTGGCAAGAGGCCGCAGCGAGCATCTGGGCGATGGCGATGATAGCGATGGCGGTGACGGGCGCGATCCCGCTTCGCACCATGCTCGTATTTCTTGCCGCCACTTCGGGAACGATGCTGCTCAACCAGACGCGCACGCTGGTGGCGCATCTGTGGGAGAATGACGGCGAGCCACTGAGCGTGACCGACCAGTTTCTCGACAGCGTCAACGTGCCCCCGCCGGGGCCGAGCGCCGAACTGTGGGCGCCGGTCGGGTTGCGCTACCACGCGCTTCACCATCTGCTTCCCGGTTTGCCCTACCACGCGCTACCGATCGCGCACCGCCGCCTCAAGGCGACGCTGGGCGAGGATTCGGCCTATCATGGCGCCAACTATGGCGGTCTGCTCCCGCTCGTCCGGCGGCTCGCAATCAATTCATGGCGCGGCGAGCCCGGTTAAGGCTTATTCCTCGGAGCGGACGAGCACCATCTCGCCGATGAACAGGAAGAGCAAGAACGGCGCCCACGCGGCGAGCACTGGCGGATAGGCGCCGACATTGCCGAGTGCGAGGCTCAAATTATCGATCAGGAAATAGCTGAAGCCGAGTGCCATTCCGATCGCTGCCCGGATCAGCACTTGCCCCGACCGCGCCAGCCCGAAGGCGGCAAGCCCTGCGAGCAACGGCATCAGCGCGATCGACATCGGACCGCTGATCTTGTGCCACCATCCGCTGCGCGCTTCGGCCGCCGGGCGCCCAGCGCGATCGAGATCGACGATCGCTTGCTCAAGCGAACGGAAATCCTTGCTGGTGGCGTTGATCTTGGCGAGCGTGAAGCGCGTCGTTTCGACGCCGTCTAGCATGTCGAGCGTTGCCGCCTTGCGCACCACGTTCATCGCGGTGTCGTAGATGCGCGCATCGAACAAGCGCCACCCGCCGGGTCGCTGCCGCGCGACGCGAGCGTCGATCATCCCGCCGATTGATCCCCCCTGACGCTGATAGATGGTGACTCCCTCGAGCCGAACGCCGGCGCCGCGCCCCGCGACGATGCGGACGTGGACGAGCTGCTCGCCATCGCGCGCCCAGACATTGCTCAACACCCCGCTGTCGGGTGGGATCGGATGATAATCGGCGCCGGTCCACGCATCGGCGGTGCGCGAGGCGCGGACGACGACCGTCTCGTTGAAAGCGAAGGCGGCGAGCGCGACGAACAGGCTGACGATGATCATCGGCGCTAGGATCTGGTGCGCCGAAAGGCCTGCTGCCTTCATCGCCACCACTTCGCTATTCTGGTTGAGGCTGGTAAGCGCGATCAGCGTGCCCAGCAGCACCGCGAACGGCAGAAAGCGCGACGCAAGCATCGGCACGCGCAGGCTGACATAGCGCCACAGCTCGGGCTCGCCATTGCCCGGGACGGCGAGGATCTTGCCCGACTCGCCAAGCAGGTCGAGCGCCATCAGCACCAGCACCAGCATCACCAGCACGGCGAAGCTGCGCGTCAAGAACAGGCGCCCCATGTAGAGCGCGAGTCGCCTCGACGGGAGAAAGTTGAAATTGGTCATGCCGCCGGTACCACGCGACGATGGCGCCGGCGACGTGGGGCGAGCTTGCCAATCACCTTGCCGGCTTTGGCGAACGCCGCTTCAAGTGCACCGATCGGTTGCCCGCCGGGGCGATGCGCGATGACGTGATACATCCACCCGATCAGCGCGACGAAGAACAGGAACGGCAGCCATAAGGCGAGTTCAGGCACCAGTTGTCCGTGCGCGCCCGCGCTTTCGGCATATTGATTGATCTTGTGATAGGTCACCACCATCACGATCGCAACGAAGATGCCCAGTCCCGACGACGAGCGCTTGGGAGGCACCGCGAGCGCCACGGCGAGCAAGGGCAGCATCAGCATCATAACCACCTCGACGAGGCGGTAATGGAGGTTGGCGCGGGCCTCGAGGTTGGTACTCGCGCTGACCCGGGTCGAAGCGGGGCCGTAGGCGCGGGAGCTGATCTCGACCAGGTTCAGTTCCTCGCGATCACTGCCACGGCCCCGGAACGGGTCGATCGAGGGCAGGTTGATCGGCAGATCGTAGCTATCGAAGGCGAGTGTTCTGGGCGTGGTGAACTTGGGCGAATCCTGGACCAGCCGACCCTTCTTGAGGCGGAAAATGATCGTGTCGGGATCGTCGGTAGAAAGGAATTGGCCGCTTTCGGCGCTGGCCGCGACGCGCATCCCCGATTTATCCTCGAGCGCGGTGAAAATTCCGCCGAGCCGCATGCCATTCTCCTGGCTACGTTCGATGCGCAGCGTCATGCGCTTGCCCATGGTGTTGAACTCGCCGACCTTAATCGCCGCGCCCAACGCGCCCGAGCGAAGGTCGAAACGCAGCCCTTCGTAGCGATAGCGCGAATAAGGTTCGACCCATCCGACGATCGCGATGTTTAGCAACAACAGCCCAACCGCAAAGGCGTAAGGCACGCGCAGCAGGCGGCCATAGCCGACTCCGATTCCGCGCAACGCGTCGAGTTCCGACGACAGAGCGAGCTTGCGAAACGCCAGCAATATCCCGAGCAGCAGCCCGATCGGGATTCCGAGCGCAAAATATTCGGGGAGCAGATTGGCGAGCATCCGCCACACCACGCTGACCGGTCCGCCAGCGTCGATAACGAAATCGAACAGGCGAACGATCTTGTCGAGCACCAGCAGCATCGCCGCCAGCAGCAGCGTCCCGAGCAGGGGGATCGTGATATTCTTCGCCAAATAGCGATCGATGAGGGCGAGCCGTCCCACTTTTCGTCGTCCCTGCACCATGATTTGGCCGCAAAGCGACCCGAATACGCTGTGACGGCGACTCCCGCAGTTAAGGGGGCGGGGACGCCATTGTTCGGCTGTAGCAGAATGGACATGAATTTCATGCGCAAATCTCGCTTTCCCCTGGCCATGGGCGTCGCGTCAGCGGCGCTTGGTCTTGCGGCCCCCGCCGCATCGGTGGTGCTCGGTTCGGATGCCGCGGTCTGTGCCGCGGGCAGGCCATCGCTGCTGGTCCGCATCAACGGGCTCAAGCAGCCCACCGGCACGCTCAAATTGTCGGTCTATGGCAACAACCCGTCGGTCTATCTCAAGAAGCAGGGCCGCCTGCGCCGGATCAAGGTCCCCGTGCGCAGCCGCGGCCCGATCGATGTGTGCGTCGCAGTGCCTGGAGCGGGGAGATATGCGGTCGCGGTCCATCATGACCTCAACGGCAATGGCGACAAGGACCGCCACGACGGGGGCGGATATTCGAACAATCCCCGCGTCTCGATCATGAACATGCGCCCGGTGTTCGCGAGCACCGCGGTCAGCGTCGGACAGTCACCGACGCGGATCGCCGTTCGCTTGCTTTATGTCAAAGGCCTGTCGGTCGGACCCGTGGCGAGTTGATGAAGCGACCGCGGATCGCCTTATTGTCGAACCCCAAGTCGACCGGCAATCTCAACCAACTGCCGAAGATCCGCGCCTTTTGCGCCGAGCATATCGATATCTTTCATTATGAGGTCGAGCGCGCCCACCAGATTGGCGAAGCGATGGCGACGATTGCACGGGTTCAACCCAAATTGCTCGTAATCAACGGTGGCGACGGCACCGTCCAGGCGGCACTGACCGAGCTTTATAATGGCGGTCACTTCGGCGCGACGCCCCCGCCGGTCGCGGTTCTGCCGAGCGGAAAGACCAATTTGATCGCGCTTGATCTCGGAGCAGGGGGCGATCCCGTGGTCGCGCTCGGACGGCTGCTTGCACTCGCTCAAAACGACCTCGGTCCGCACATCGTTGCGCGCGAACTCATCTCGCTGTCGGGGGGAATCGACGGTATTCAGCCAGTGATCGGGATGTTCCTCGGCGGCGCCGGGCTAGCCGACATCATGCTTTACTGCCGTAATCGCATCTATCCGCTCGGGCTTCCCAACGGGTTGAGCCACTTCATCACCGCCTTGGCCGTCGTGCTCGGGCAGGTGTTCCGTCTGCGCGCGAGCTTCCTTCCCCCCGAACCCGCGCAGCTCAGCGTCTCGCTGCGTCGCGAAGGGGCGATCCAGCGGCGTTACTCCCTGCTGTTCGTCACCACGCTTGAAAAGATGCTGCTGTCGAGCGACGCCGGAAAGCATCGGTCTGGCTCGCTCAAGTTCGTCGCGGTCGAACAACGGCCATGGTCGCTGCTTGGTGCCTTCGGCGCAAGCTTGGTCGGGCGCTTGGGCAATACCAAGTTGGCGGGGGTCCATGTCGAGGAAGCCGACGAAATCTCGATCGAGGGCGAGGGGAGCGACGTGATTCTGGACGGCGAAACTTTCCGCGCGGGGATCGGCATGCCCATCCTGTTGCGCTCGGCGCTGCCCTTGTCGTTCGTTCGCCTCGCCGCCTGACCATGAGCGGCGACCTCAAGCGGTTCGTCGCCGATGAGCTAGCGGAGCCAATCGACCCGCGTGTTGCCGCGATGGCCGCCGCGGTCGCCGCGCGTCACGGTGGCGCGAGCCGCGCGGTGCTGTTCTACGGCTCGTGCCTGCGCGAACGCCAGCTGGAAGGGCTGATGCTCGATTTCTACCTTATCGTCTCGGACTATCGCAGCGCCTATGACAAGCGGTGGTTGGCGCGCGCTAATGCGTTAATCCCGCCCAACGTCTTTCCCTTCCACCACGCCGGGCTGGCGGCCAAATATGCCGTGCTGAGCGAGGCCGATTTCCACCGCCTCAACGGCCCGGAGACGCGCAACGTGTCGGTGTGGGCACGCTTTGCCCAGCCGTCGCGGCTGGCGTGGGTCGCTGACGAAGCAGCACGCAAGGCGGCCGTAACCGCCGTCGCGCGGGCCGCACCGGCCTTGCTCGGCGCGGCGGGGCGGGTCGCCGGCGAGGCCCCGCTCGACTGGTGGCGCCGCGCCTTCGCTCTGACCTATTCGGCCGAGCTTCGCGCCGAGCGCAAGGGCCGTGCCGGATCGGTGGTCGATGCCGACGCCGGGCGTTACGAGCGTTTCTCGACAGCGGCGATTGCGGCGATCCCGGCCAATGCGGTTGCTGGCGGGTGGGCGCGGCGGCGGATTGAAGGCAAGGCGCTGTCGG
>JBKJTQ010000254.1:0-5636 GCA_046589895.1 Sphingomicrobium sp. | reverse complement strand
AGGATTTCGCTCGCCACAGAAATATATTTGCGTCCCGCCTCGCGTGCGGCGGCGACAGCGGCGCGAACCGACATCGCCTTGCGCGCGCCCTCAAGCCGGATCAACATCGGCAGATTGACCCCGGCGATAACTTCGACATTTTCGCTTTTCATCAGGCTGATCGCGAGATTCGATGGAGTGCCGCCGAACAGGTCGGTGAGGATGATCACGCCCTTGCCCTGGTCGCAGCGCTGGATCGCGTCGGCAATATCCTTGCGACGCATCTCCATATCATCGTCGGCGTCGATGCAAATGCCTTCGATGGCATCTTGCGGCCCGACGACATGCTCCATGGCGGTGATGAACTCGACCGCCAGACGGCCGTGGGTCACCAGCACTAATCCGATCATTCACTCACTCGCTTCGTCTCGTCGCCGCGTCCCTGCATCCGCGGGATGTCCCTCGATCGTGTCGCTGGGTGGCGAGGCGAGGTCACGGTGGCGGACAATCGGCGAAAAACCCGCATCATGCAACCGCCTCGCCATGTCCACCGCCGCCGCCACAGATCGATGGCGGCCGCCGGTACAGCCAAAAGCGATCGTCAGATAGCTTTTGCCGGCGGCCCAATAGCGGGGAATGAGCGCGGTTGATAGAGCCTCGACCTGATCCATCATCACCCCCCATGCCGGGTCGCTCGTGACATAGGTCTGAACCGCCGCATCTTCGCCGGTCAGCGGACGGAGCTCGTCGATCCAGTGCGGATTGGCCAGGAAGCGCATGTCGAACACCAGGTCGGCGGTGCGCGAAATGCCGCGTGCGAAACCGAACGAGGCGATGGTTATGACCGGTTGATCGACCTCGCCGCCATAGCGCTGGCGAAGCACGTCGCGCAGGTCGGCGGGGGTGAGGTCGGTAGTGTCGAGTACGATATCGGCGATTCGCCGGAGCGGGGCGGTCGCGCCACGCTCGCGCGATATGCCGTCCTCGGCCGGGCGGTCGGGGGCGAGCGGATGGCGGCGACGGGTCTCGTCATAGCGCCGGATGAGCTCGCTCCCGGTGCAATCGAGGTAGAGGATTTCGGGTGTTACCCCCTCGATCGAGGCGAGCAGGGCGGGGAGGCTCTTGGGGTCGAAGCCGCGGCTGCGTACGTCCATCCCGACCGCGACGGGGATTTTTTGCCGCGCCGCGCGTTCGCCATGGACGAAGTCGTCGAGCAGGGCGGTGGGGAGATTGTCGACGCAATCCCATCCCATATCCTCGAGCGCGTCGAGCACGGTCGACTTTCCCGCGCCCGACATTCCAGTGACCAGCAGCAAGCGCGGCAGCGACGGTTGCCGCGCGCTCGCCATTAGAATTTAAGTCCGAGCCGATCGAGCGCGAGCGCGACCTTCGATGCCGCCGAAGCGGTCATCGCATCGACGCTGATAAGCGGGACGGGGATACCGAGCACCGGGCGTTCGCGACTATCGTCGGGAAGGCGCTGGATTTCGCTCGTCAACTCGACCACCAGCGCGACCGGCTGATCGTCGACCTGCTCCATCGCGACGATCCCGACCCCGCGAATCTCGAGCTTGCCGCGAATCGTCGGCGGGGCTGAGGCAGTGAGCCGCGTGCCGGTCTTCCTGACGATCGTCTGGTCGTCGCTGACCAGCACGAAGCCGCGGTCGAGCAAGCGCAGGGCGAGGTCCGACTTGCCCGACCCCGAAGGGCCGGTGATGAGCACGGCGCGGCCGTCGAGCGCGACGGTCGAGGCGTGGATTGTCTCCGAGCTCAGGCGGATGCTCATGACGCGGCGGTCGCTTCGGCGGGCGCTGCGGGCAAGGTGATGGTGAAGCGGGCCCCCGAAGGCGCATCGTCACGGTCGGTCACATCAATCTCCCCGTCATGGCCCTCGACGATCGCACGCGCGATGGCAAGGCCGAGTCCCGAATGGCGGCCGAATGCCTCGGCCAACGGCCTTACTGAATGGAAGCGGTTAAAGATTGCTTCCCGCTGAGCCGCGGGGACCCCGGGGCCTTCGTCGTCGATGCGAACGCGGACTTCATTGCCGACCTTGGTCGCGGCGACTTCGACCAGCCCGTCGGCGGGCGAAAAGCTGATCGCATTGTCAATCAGATTGTCTATCGCACGCGCTAACCGTCCCGGCTCACCGAGCACAACCGCGCTCGCGCGGCGCGGGCGCGCAAAGGCGAACTTGACGCTGCCGGTCTCGCGGCGCGCTTCCCAGCTTGCGACGATCTGCCCGATGAGGATGCCGAGGTCGACCGGCTCGAACCGCGCGCGGGCCAGCTCGGCATCGGTCCGCGCGGCCTCGCTAATGTCCCCGATCAGCCGGTCGAGGCGAATAACGTCCTGGCGAATGACGTCGACCAGTTGCGCGTGCAGCACCGGGTCGGACACACGGTCGAGGCTGTCGACCGCGCTGCGCAGCGAGGCTAGCGGGTTCTTAAGCTCATGCGTGACGTCGGCGGCGAATGCCTCGATATTGTCGATGCGGTGGCGAAGCGAGGTGCTCATGTCGCTCACTGCGCGCGCCAGCGTCCCGATTTCGTCGCGCCGCGAGGGGAGGCGCGGAACACGCACCTCGCGCGCGCGGCCGAGCCGGACGCGGTGCGCGGCGACCGCGATCCGGCGCAGCGGGCGGACAATCGTGCGCGCAAGGAACAAAGACAGGAACGCCGACAGGATCGCCACCATTCCGAGCGCCAGCCCAAGCGAGCGGCGCTGCTTGCGCACGGTGCGGGTGAAGTCGCGATCATTGTCGGTCACTAACAGCGTCGAGCCGTCGGCGAGCGGGGCGGCGGCGGAAAAGACCGGGGTTAATTCGGGCGCCTGGCGGACATCGGTGACGATTGCGCCCGACTCGCGCGACGCCCGCACCTCCTGCCAGGCAATGGCGCGGTCGATCACGGGTTCAACGAAATCGTCGCGGCCTTGCTCGCCGACCAGCGCATTGAAGCCGCGGTCGAGCGCGCGCGCGACATCCTTGTTCAACCCCTGCGTCGCCGGGTCGCGCAAGCGATAGGTCGGTCCAGTAACACGCCAGCTGTCGAGGCTCAGTTCGCCTTTGTCCGAATAGAGCCGTACCCGGCTTTGGCTCGATTTCGACAAGACCGCGAGCAATGCCTCGCGCCGCCCCGGGGGCACCGCCATGATCGCGGATGCGGCAATGCCCGCTTCCTGAGCAACCTGCCGCAGCCGCTCCTTTTCGAGCCGGTTGCGATAGGCATCGAGGTAGAAGATCGCGAGCGCGATGAGCACGATCGTCAGGAAATTGACCGCGAGGATGCGGTACGACAGCGTCCAGCGTCCCGACCAGGTCAGGACGAGGTCGCTCTCGTCATTCCTCGCCGAATCGGTATCCGACGCCATATAGGGTCTCGATTGCGTCAAAATCTTCGTCGGTGGCGCGAAACTTTCGCCGGATGCGCTTGATGTGGCTGTCGATCGTGCGGTCGTCGACATAGACGTCGTCATGATAAGCGACGTCGAGCAACTGGTTGCGCGATTTGACCACTCCGGGGCGCTGCGCCAGCGCTTCGAGGATGAGGAATTCCGTCACCGTCAGCGTGACGTCGCGGTCGTCCCATCGCACCTTGTGGCGCGCGGGGTCCATGACCAGCCGCCCGCGATCGAGCAACGGTGCTTCTGCCTCGCCCTCGGCAGCGCCCGACAAGGCGACGCCACGCGCCAGATCCTGGCGGCGGAGCAGCGCGCGGATGCGCGCGATCAGCAGGCGCTGCGAAAAAGGCTTCGAAATATAATCGTCAGCGCCCATCGCCAGCCCCAGCGCTTCGTCGAGCTCATCGTCCTTCGAGGTCAGGAAGATGACTGGCATTGCACCAACCTCATGCCCCATCTCACGCACTCGGCGGAGCAACTCCATCCCGTCCATCTGCGGCATCTTGATGTCGAACACCCCCATGTCGGGGGGATTGTCGGCGAACGCCTTCAAGGCGGCCTGTCCGTCTGTGTAAACACGCGTGACGAAACCCTCGGCCTGGAGCGCGATCGACACCGAGGTCAGGATGTTGCGGTCGTCGTCGACCAGCGCGATCACATGGGTCATGGTGCCATCTTCATCGCTCCCGGCGATAGCATGCCGCAGCGCCGAAACAAGCATCCCGCTCCCGCTTTGACCACCGGGCATCGCCTCTGTATAGGCCCGTCGCATACGTATGCGGTGACGTTCCGGACCGGAATTCACCTTTGAAATTTCAGGGAGAATGACGTGAGCGAGCGGACCCCCGCGCACCGGTTAGATGCACAGGGAATCGATACCGGGGCCAGCATCCACTGGAACTTGACCACTGCGCCGCTTGTCGAACTGGCCATTGAGCGCGGCGAGGGGAAGCTCGCCAAGGACGGGCCGCTGGTGGTCAAGACCGGCCGCCATACCGGGCGCAGCGCCAATGACCGCTTCGTCGTCCGCAACGCCACCAGCGAGGACGCAGTGTGGTGGGGCAAGTCCAATCGCCCGATGGAGGTCGACGCCTTCGATCGCCTCTACGCCGACTTCCTTGAGGCCCTGAAGGGCAAGGAGACACTGTTCGCCGCCGACCTGTACGGCGGCTCGCAGCCCGAGCATCGCGTCAAGGTGCGCGTGATCAACGAACTTGCCTGGCACAACCTCTTCATCCGTACGATGCTGGTGCGACCCGAACCGGGCGAGCTGGCGAGCTTCGTTCCCGAATATACGATCATCGACCTGCCGAACTTCCGCGCCGACCCGGTCCGTCACGGCTGCCGCAGCGAGACGGTGACCGCGGTCAACCTCGAACAGAAATTGATCCTCATCGGCGGCACCGCTTATGCCGGTGAGATGAAGAAGTCGGTGTTCAGCCTGCTCAACTTCCTGCTCCCGTCGCAGGGCATCATGCCGATGCACTGCTCGGCCAACATCGGTCCCAAGGGCGACTCCGCAATCTTCTTCGGTCTCAGCGGGACCGGCAAGACGACGCTGTCGGCCGATCCCAACCGCACCCTGATCGGCGACGATGAGCATGGCTGGTCGGACACTGCCGTGTTCAACTTCGAGGGCGGTTGCTACGCCAAGATGATCCGCCTCTCGTCCGACAGCGAGCCCGAAATCTACTCCACCACCAAGCGTTTCGGCACCGTGCTCGAAAATGTCGTGATGGACGAAGAGACGCGCGAACTCGACCTCGACGATGCGACGCTCGCCGAGAATAGCCGCGGCGCCTATCCGATCGATTACATCCCCAATTCGTCCGAAAAGAACATCGGACCGCTGCCCAAGAATGTCGTGATGCTGACCGCCGACGCGTTCGGTGTGTTGCCGCCGATCTCGCGGCTGACGCCTGACCAGGCGATGTACCACTTCCTGTCAGGCTACACCGCCAAGGTCGCGGGGACCGAAATGGGCGTGACCGAACCCGAGGCGACCTTCTCGACCTGCTTCGGCGCGCCGTTCATGCCGCGTCACCCATCGGTTTATGGCAATTTGCTCAAGGAGCGGATCGCAGCCGCGGGGGTCGATTGCTGGCTGGTCAACACCGGTTGGACCGGGGGCAAATATGGTACCGGCAACCGCATGCCGATCAAGGCCACGCGCGCACTGCTCAACGCGGCGCTCGACGGCAGCTTGAACAATGCTGAGTTCCGCAAGGATCCCAACTTCGGCTTTGAAGTGCCGG